>NZ_JASPFC010000012.1:0-98228 GCF_031296635.1 Actinomyces acetigenes | reverse complement strand
GGGGAGCACCACAACCCTCCCTTCGCGCCGTCGTCACCCACGACCCTGCTGGCCAACATCGCCGCACGCACGGACAAGCTGCTCCTGACCACCGCGACCACTCTTGTCACCACCAACGACCCAGTGCGTCTGGCTGAGGAGTACGCCTACCTTCAGCACCTTTCCGACGGACGCGTCGACCTCATGATGGGCCGAGGCAACACCGGCCCCTGAGCGAGCGCGTGGCCAGGGCAGGGCGGGAGCTGGCCACACTCATGGAGCGCTTCCCGTGCCAGGCGCCGGTTGACCCGTTGGCCGACTTCGCGCCCATGGGGGCGCTTCTCGCAGGTCGCTGAAGGCGCGATCCCGAGAGCTTGGAGGACAGGAGCCGACCCGAGTGAAGCCGACTCGAGTGAGCCCGAGTTGATCACCCCGATGGGGTCGACGTGGCGAGGGCCGTCGTGGGTGGAATAACGGTGGCATCCCCGACGTTACTCGCCGGTGTTTCGTTAGGCACTGCGCGAATGGGCTGCTATGCTGACGCCGTCGGCCGCACGGATCGCACCACGCCGCTGACCGCACCAGCCCCGGACCTGAGGCCCAGGTCTCAGCAGAAGCCGGCAGTGCATGACCCACCCCGTGAATGATTCCGGGGAAGTCTCCCCAGTTGAACGTCTCCTTCTTCGGAGCGTCATCACACCGTTAGGACACTCGTGACCGAGACCTCCAGCGCCCAGCCCTCGCTTTCCACCATGCGTCTGGCCGAGCTTCAGTCGCTCGCCAGCTCCATGGGTCTCACGGGCACCTCCCGCATGCGTAAGAGTGAGCTCGTCGCCGCCATCCGCCAGGCACGCAGCTCCTCCTCCGCCTCCACTCCCGACTCCCACAATGCGTCGAAGAGCTCGCCCGACGCCGGGGCGACCGACACCGCCGACTCCTCTGCCTCCACCTCATCAGCCAGTGAGGACTCACCCGAGCAGCCCCGGGCTGCCGCCTCAGGAGGCTCCCGCCGCCGCCGTGCCACCGCGGCCTCCGGTGCCCCCGAGGAGCGTCAGCCCGCGCCGGCCCTCGACCTGGGCCTTGAACTGCCCGATCGCTCCGGCCCCTCCGGCAGCGGCTCGGACAGCAGCTCCGGCCGTGACGAGGAGCGCCCCGCACGCAGTCGGTGGCGTGAGCGCGCCGAGCGCTCCGAGACCGCTGATGGTGACGACCGCGACTCCTACGGCCGCTCTGAGCGGGGCGATCGCTCCTCGCGCGACCAGTTCCGCCGTGGCCGCCGGCGCGTCCAGGCCTCCGCCGGCGCCCCCGAGAACCAGGAGCGCGCCTCGCGCGAGCCCCGTACCGACTCGCCCGAGGACCACGCCGACGCCAAGGCCGCTCTCATGCGGGACCTGGCCGACGCCACCGGGACCTCCGTCGTCGAGCCCCAGGAGCGTTCGCGCCGGGGCCGTGACGGCAACGATGACTCCGACGGCTACGACGACGAGCGCGGGGGGCGTCGTCGTCGGGGCCGCAAACGCGGACGCGACCGCTTCGACCGCGATGACCGCGACTCCGGCCGCGAGGGCCGGGACGGCTCCGCGGGGCGCGGCCACCGCAACCAGCCGCGCGAGGACGAGGTCCTCCTGCCGGTCGCCGGCATCCTGGACGTCACCGACAACCAGCACGCCTACCTGCGCACCTCCGGGTACCTGCCCGGCCCCAAGGACGTCTACGTCTCCAACCAGCTCATCAAGGACAACGGGCTGCGTGCCGGCGACGCCGTGACCGGCTGGGTCCGTGAGGGCGGAGAGTCCTCCCCGACCCACCAGGGCGGGCGCAACAACCGCCGTCAGAACCGGGCCGGCCGGGTCAAGTACAACCCGATGGTCAGCGTCGAGACCATCAACGGCATGGACGCCGAGCGCTCCAAGCGCCGCCCCGAGTTCGCCAAGCTCACCCCCCTCTACCCCCAGGAGCAGCTGCGTCTGGAGACCACGCCCAAGGCCGTCACCCCGCGGATCATCGACCTGGTCTCGCCCATCGGCAAGGGGCAGCGCGGGCTCATCGTCTCCCCGCCCAAGGCGGGTAAGACGATCGTCCTGCAGCAGATCGCCAACGCCATCAGCGTCAACAACCCCGAGGCCCACCTCATGGTCGTGCTCGTCGACGAGCGCCCTGAGGAGGTCACCGACATGCAGCGCACGGTCAAGGGCGAGGTCATCGCCTCCACCTTCGACCGCCCCGCCTCCGACCACACGATCGTGGCCGAGCTGGCCATCGAGCGCGCCAAGCGTCTCGTGGAGCTGGGCCAGGACGTCGTCGTGCTGCTGGACTCCATCACCCGGCTCGGGCGCGCCTACAACCTGGCGGCCCCGGCCAGCGGTCGGATTCTCTCCGGTGGTGTGGACGCTTCCGCCCTCTACCCGCCCAAGCGCTTCTTCGGGGCGGCCCGCAACGTGGAGAACGGCGGCAGCCTGACCATCCTGGCCACGGCCCTGGTGGAGACCGGCTCCAAGATGGATGAGGTCATCTTCGAGGAGTTCAAGGGGACCGGAAACATGGAGCTGCGGCTGTCGCGCCAGCTCGCCGACAAGCGCATCTTCCCGGCCGTGGACGTGGCGGCCTCCGGCACCCGTCGCGAGGAGCTGCTCATCGACCCCGCCCAGCTCAAGATCATGTGGCGTCTGCGCCGCCTCTTCGCCGGGCTGGAGCAGCAGCAGGCCATCGAGCTGGTGCTCTCCAAGCTCAAGGACACCCAGTCCAACGCCGAGTTCCTCATGGTGCTGTCCAAGACCACCCCGGCCGGCACCTCCCTGGCCGACGGCGAGGACGAGTAACGCAACCGGCCAGGTGCCCGGTCTCACGCGGTAAAACCGTTGCACGGCCCGGCGGCCGGTGGCATAGTCTGCTGCTGGCCTCCGGTTCACCCTCGCTCCCGCGTGGGACCCGGGACCCTCTGACGCTTAAGGAGAAACCTATGAAGCAGGGCATCCACCCCGACTACGTGGCCACCACGGTCACGTGCACCTGTGGCAACACCTTCGAGACCCGCTCCACCGTCACCTCCGGTGAGATCCGCGTGGACGTGTGCTCGGCCTGCCACCCATTCTACACCGGCAAGCAGAAGATCCTCGACACCGGTGGCCGCGTCGCCCGCTTCGAGGCCCGGTACGGCAAGCGCAGCAAGTAGCCGCGTCTCACGACGCCGGCGGCCGGCTCCCAGAGTCGCCGTCGGCGTCGTTTGCATATCGCACGAGTGCCGCTGGTGCCCGTCAGCACGACTCCTAGCCAGTGAAGGAACCCGAGTCCATGAGTGAGGACTTCTCCGCCGCAGAGCCGCTCCTGGCCGAGTACGCGGACATCGAGGCCGAGATGGCCGGGCCCGCGGCCGCTGACCCAGGTGCCATGCGACGGCTGGGGCGCCGCTACGCCGAGCTGGGCAGGGTCGTGTCCGCCTACCGGGCCTGGCAGTCGGCCAGCGCCGACCTGGCCGACGCCCGCGAGCTGGCCGCGGAGGATGAGGACTTCGCAGCCGAGGTGCCGGCCCTGGAGGCCGCCGAGGCCGCTGCCGGGGAGCACCTGCGCGAGGTCCTCGTGCCCCGGGACCCCGACGACTCCCGCGACGTCATCATCGAGGTCAAGGCCGGTGAGGGCGGTGAGGAGTCGGCGCTGTTCGCCTCCGACCTGGCCCGCATGTACTCCCGCTACGCCGAGCGGCAGGGGTGGGCCGTGGAGGTCCTGGACGCTACCGACTCGGACCTGGGCGGTTACAAGGACGTGCGCCTGGCCATCAAGGCCCGCGGGCCCGTGGAGCCCCAGGACGGGGTGTGGGCGCACCTGAAGTACGAGGGTGGCGTCCACCGCGTCCAGCGTGTCCCGGTCACCGAGTCCCAGGGGCGCATCCACACCTCCGCGGCCGGCGTCCTGGTTATGCCGGAGGCCGATGACCCCGGTGAGCTCCAGATCGACGCTGCCGACCTGCGCATCGACGTCTTCCGCTCCTCGGGCCCGGGAGGCCAGAGCGTCAACACCACGGACTCGGCCGTGCGCATCACGCACCTGCCCACGGGGATCGTCGTGTCCATGCAGAACGAGAAGTCCCAGCTGCAGAACAAGGAGGCGGCCATGCGGGTCCTGCGGGCCCGGCTCCTGGCTGAGCGTGCGGCGGCGGCCGCCGCCGAGGCGGCGCAGGCCCGTCGCAGTCAGGTGCGCACTGTGGACCGCTCCGAGCGCATCCGCACCTACAATTTCCCTGAGAACCGGATCGCCGACCACCGCACCGGCTTCAAGGCCTACAACCTTGACGCCGTTCTTGACGGTGATCTCGGCCCGGTGATCGCCTCGGCCATCGCCATGGACGAGGCTGAACGATTATCCCAGGTGGGTGAGGGCAGTGGTTCCTGAGTTGTGTGGCGGCGCGCCTGCGGGCGCGGTGGACCGCTACGGGCTGCGGGCGCTGGTGCGCCAGGCGGCAGGTCGGCTGGCTGCGGCCGGTGTGACCAGCCCGCAGGTCGATGCCCGAATCCTGGCCGAGCACCTGTTGGGGCGTGCCCTGCTGCTGGCCGACGGCGCCGACGGCGACTTCCCGGCCGCCTATGACGCGCTGGTGCTGCGTCGCGAGTGCCGTGAGCCCCTCCAGCACATCATCGGCCGCATGTGGCTGCGGGGCGCCGAGCTCATCAGCCGTCCCGGCGTGTTCATCGTGCGCCCGGAGACCGAGGTGGTGGCCGGGGCCGCCATTGAGGCGGCCCGCGAGGTGATGGACGGCGGCGGGGGAGTGGTCCTGACCGCAGACCTGTGCACCGGCTCGGGCGCGATCGCGGCCTGCGTCGCCAAGGAGGTGCCGGGTGCCCGGGTGGTCGCCGTCGAGATCAGCGAGACCGCCGCGTCCCTGGCCCGCGAGAACTGCGAGCGGCTGGTGCCTGGTCGGGTCGAGGTGATTCACGCCGACGCCACCGACCCGCTGGTCCTTCACGACCTCAACGGGCAGGTCGACGTCGTCGTCTCCAACCCGCCCTACGTTCCGGCCGGCGCTGTGGAGGACGCCGAGACGGCCCAGCACGAGCCCACTGTGGCGCTCTACGGCGGGGGCCCTGACGGGCTGGAGATTCCAATTGACGTCCTGGTGCGCTCGGTCGCGCTGCTGCGCACCGGCGGGGTGCTCGTCATGGAGCACGACCACGAGCAGGGGGCGCTGCTGCGCGCGGCCGCGCTCGGGGCCGGCTTCAAACAGGCCGAAACCGGCCAGGACCTCACCGGCCGCGACCGCTATCTGCGCGCTGTGCGGTAAATCCCGCCGGCGGGGCCGACGGCGTTGAGAGTCCCAGTGGTTCTGAAGGCCCGTGCGAGCACAACCGCGGCGGGTACTTGACTCGGCTGCGTGATGCTCTCTCGCATTCGGTGAACTGAGGTGTCGCGGATTGAGCGTGTGTGGGCTCGTCCTTCAGGGGCCTGGAGGTCGTGGCCGTTCTGTTCAAGACGTGGTGGTGTAGGTGGCCTAGGGTGCCGCTATGGCACTACGACTTGGATTCATCGGCATCGTGACTCGCGACATGTCTGCCTCACTCTCCTTCTACCGTCTGCTTGGAGCGCCCGTCCCCGAAGGGAACGACGAGCCTCATGTCGATACCAGGCTCGACGACGGCACCGTTCTGGCGTGGGACACCATCGATCTCATTCGCAGCCTCGACCCTGGTTATGAGTCTCCGTCGGGAGGTCACCGCATCGCGCTGGCCTTCGATCAGGGGACGGCGAGTGCCGTGGACGATACCTATGCCAGGCTCGTCGAAGCAGGATACGAAGGCCGCACCAAGCCATGGGATGCTCCCTGGGGGCAGCGCTACGCCACGGTGCTCGATCCTGACGGCAATAGCGTCGACCTCTTTGCGGCCTTGGAGAACTGAGCCGGCGTCGCCCCGACCAAGCGCGTGAACTCACGAGTCATATGTGACTGATCCGCATAACCCGTAGTCACTGACACATCGGCCAGTGAAAGTCCCTGCTGGAGAAGCGAGCGTGCTCGGGATGCACGCTCGATGCGTGCCAGAGTGGTGTACCCGTAGCCGAAGGTCTCCAGCATTCGTCTGCGCAGCGTGCGCTCCGACCAGTCCAGGGCCCGGGCGGCATCTCGGGCTGACGCTCCGGTCCGGGCGAGTCGGTGCGCCGTCGTCACCCACGGCTCCGCCTGGTCGACAAGCAGCTCAGAGAGCACGAGATCGGGCCGGGAAGCGTTGCTCGCTCGCATCATCAGGTCGTACAAGGCAACCGCCTCCGATCCCAACGCGGTGCGCAGCTCCACTACTCGGTTTCTCAGCTCGCTGAGCGCTATGGGCAGGACCTTGCGAGCGGTACCCGCTTCCAGCCTCACACCGACGGTGGGGTCAACGTCGTCGGCAGGTGCGTGGATGATACGGGTCTGCGGGCCGCACAGGAGTACCTGCTCGCTGCGGACGATGAGGTCGACGCATCCGTCAGCGGGAATGGTGGCGGCGGCGTCGCCCGTCGATTGCCAGAGCGTGCGCTGCTCACTCAGAACCGTCTCGGAGTACACCTCTCTATCGTGGAGCCGTGAGCGATGCGAGTCCAGAGACCTGTCGAGGATGGACCGTCAGAGTGGATCCGGCACTGTGCGTATACGCGCGTGGGGAAGTATTAGCGAGCTCAGAAGTTGTCGCCGTCCTTGGTTGATAGCTGCTCTGCCGATTCGTGGATCACCGTCGTGGCGGCCTCCAAGAACTCAATGAGCTGATCGACCCGGCTCGCGGGCCAGCCGTCTACCAGGGCGGTCAGTCTCCGGTTGGCGGGCAGGAATATCTCGGCAAGACGATCAACGCTTGTGGCGTGGATGGTGAAGGATCGCAGGTCCGTCTCACTGGGGCGACGCTCAACCCATCCATCGCGGGTGAGCCGGCGTAGCACACTCGTCATCGTTGTCGTCCCCATCCGGGTTCTGCGGGCGAGGGCAGTGGGGGTCTGCGGACCGTCGCGGTGCAGGGCGTCGAGTACCGCAAGATCACTGTCGTTGAGCCCAGTTTTCGCAGCGACAGCGCGGTTGCTGGCGGCGAGCTCGCTATTCAAAGTGCGCAACGCCCGGATGAGACGCTGATCGTGAATCCCTCTGCCCAAGCGGCCCTCCTGATCGAGGTGAACATGGATGAGTGTCAGGATAGATCGATGACGAGCTTGCCGCGGACGTGGCCCTTTGCCAGCTCGGTGTAGGCGGCGCGAATCTGCTCCACTGTGAAGGAATAGGTGTGGGCGACCTCAACCTTGATGGCGTCGTCCGCCACCAGCTGTGCCACCTCCTCGAGGTCGCGGCGTCCGTTACTGTGTCGTGAGCCGGTGAACTGCGCGCCCCTGAGGATCGCCGCGGGCGAAGGAACCAGAGTGCCAATGGAACGGCCCGTCAGCCCAAGATCGCGGCCAAGTCGTACGTAGGTACCGCCGTAGCAGTCCAGGAGCTTGGTGACAGGTGAGGGAGCCGCTTCGCGAACCCGGCTGGTCAGATTGTCACCATAGGTGACCGGAATAGTGCCCAAGGAGCGGAGGTAGTCCATATTGCGGGCGCCGGCGATTCCGATGACGGTCGCGCCTCGGCTTACAGCGAGTTGAGAGGCGACCGAACCCACACCGCCTGCGGCGGCACTGATGACAATGACATCGCCCTCGTGCAGGTTCAGCTTCCTGAATGCGCCGCACGCGGTCTGCGAGGCCACACCCAGGCAGGCCGCCTGCGTGAAGGACAGCGGGGCCGGCTTCTTGACGACGCCGTCGGCGGGCGCTACCAGCTCGGTGGTGAGTGCCCCGCGGGTGTCGGCCTGACCGGGAGCACTTCGCAAGGTACCCAGCACGGCATCGCCCACGGAGAGGTCGGTGACGTTGGTACCGACTGCGTCGATGACTCCCGCGAAGTCTCGGGCCACGCCCCTGGGGAAACGGGAGGATGCGCCCTCCAGCCACCGTCGAGGATGAATGACGTGCTGAACCCGTTCAAGCCCTCGCAGGTCGCCTTCGAAGGTCTTGAAGTCGAGGGGATTGAGCCCGACGGCGCGCACCGCGACGCGTACCTCTGCGTCACCGGGTGCCTGCGCCGGGCGCTCGGCCTCCTCCAGGACCTCTGGTCCGCCGAACCTGCGGTACTCGATCGCTCGACCCATGGAAGCCTCCCCGGACTCGCTCGACGGCGAGATGCTGCGCTCATCTCGAACAACTACGTGGAACGAATAGTACGAGATTCGTACTAGGTGGGCAAGGAAGTGTCCTTGGGCGGGCTCTGTGGTCCCTTCGGGGAGAGGTTGCTCAGTCGAGCGGCCGCAGCTTGCCGCTGATGCCAGGGGTGTGTCGTAGTGACTCGTTGTCCTGTGGAGGCAGGCGCTGACCCGTGTCCTCTCAGCTGTTCTGCCAGGCGGCGGTCGCCTCCATGAGCGCCATGTAGTCCTTCTCCCCGGCGTTGAGGAAGACCTGCTCCCAGGCGTCGGCCATCGCATCGGGCATGAGCCCGGTAATCCGCATGACCTCCGCAGTGAAGGGAACCGCGTGAATGCCTGAGGCCGTGGTGACACCCCGGTCAGTCACCACCGGCGCCTCCACGTAGTGGGTGCCGCCGCGGTACCCACTGGCCTCCAGGTAGGAGGCGGCATTCGAGGTGTGGAGGCGCGCGTCCAGGAAACCACCGCGGGCCAGCAGAAGCGTGGCACCGCAGATGGCCGCCACCGGAATCTCCTGATCCACGAGGCGGCCTACGGTTTCGATGAGCCGCTCGTATCCGGCCGCGTAGTGGTCCCCTCCAGGGATGACCAGGGCCGCGAGCGAACCATCGTCGGCCAGCGCATTCAGGGCGTCGAGGTCGGCCTCAGGCGTCAGCGGCAGGTTCCCGAGCGTGCGCACCGGCTCCAGCCCGTCGCCCACAAGCAGCAGCCGAAAGCGCCCGGGCTTGAGCTGCTCCGCGCCCGCGACCTGAGTGGTGAGGTAGGCGTACTCCCAGTCCGCCATGGTCTCGGTCGTGTACAAGACGATGGTGCGTATCTCGGTTCCTCTCTCAGCGGCTTTCGCAACCTGTTCACAACGTACTGTGAAGGCCGGCGGTGCGGCGGGGAAAGCGGAACGTGTCGGTGCCCTGGCCTAGGCTTGGCCTCACGATGAACGCGATGAACTCCCTCTTCGGCGCCCTGCCCATGCCCGGCTCCGGCGGTGCGGCCACCCCGCCGCCCGAGGCTGCGTTGCCCGCCCTCATCCCCGCCGCAGGCTCCTTCGACGACGACTCCTGGGCCGACGTCGAGGCCCCGGAGGAGGACTGGGGCCCCGAGGACGCCCCGCCCCCCGAGGACGAGTCCGCCGCAGCCCCCACCTGGGAGGAGCGCCAGGACGAGGTCTCCGCCCTGGTCGCCCGCGCCCAGGCCAATGCCGCCGCGGCCCGCGCCCGAGCCGACGGCACCGCGCCCGCGGGGCGGCCCTCCGGCCGGCCCTGGGGGGTGACGGTCTCAGACCCGGCCGAGCTGCTCTCCGGCCTCAACCCCGCCCAGGAGGCCGCCGTCACCCACGCCGGCGCCCCCCTGCTCATTATCGCCGGGGCCGGATCGGGCAAGACCCGGGTCCTGACCCACCGCATCGCCCACCTCATCGCCACCGGCCGCGCCCGCCCCGGCGAGATCCTGGCCATCACCTTCACCAACAAGGCCGCCGCCGAGATGCGCGAACGCGTCACCGCCCTGGTCGGGCCCGCCGGCGAACGCATGTGGGTCTCCACCTTCCACTCCGCCTGCGTGCGCATCCTGCGCCGCGAGCACGAGGCCGCCGGCCTGCGCTCCACCTTCTCCATCTACGACGCCGCCGACTCCACCCGCCTCATCACCCTCATCGTGCGCGAGCTGGGCATCGACCCCAAGCGCTTCACCCCCAAGACCTTCGCCCACCGCATCTCCGACCTCAAGAACGAGCTCATCACCCCGGCCCAGTTCGCCGAGCGCGCCGTCACCTCCAACCCCCTCGAACGCCACCTGGCCGAGGTCTACCGCGCCTACGCCCAGCGCCTGAGCGCCGCCAACGCCCTGGACTTCGACGACATCATCATGCGCACCGTCTCCCTGCTCCAGACCCGCCCGGCCGTGGCCGAGATGTACCGGCGCCGCTTCCGCCACATCCTGGTCGACGAGTACCAGGACACCAACCACGCCCAGTACGTCCTCGTGCGCGAGCTGGTCGGCGGGCCCGGCACCTCCGGGACCGGCTCGGCCCTGCCCCCGGGGGAGCTGACCGTCGTCGGTGACTCCGACCAGTCCATCTACGCCTTCCGCGGCGCCACCATCCGCAACATCGAAGAGTTCGAGGAGGACTACCCCTCGGCGCGCACCATCCTGCTGGAGCAGAACTACCGCTCCACCCAGAACATCCTCTCGGCCGCCAACGCCGTCATCTCCCGCAACAGCGGCAGGCGCGAGAAGAACCTGTGGACCGCCGCCGGCGACGGCGCCCCCATCACCGGTTACGTCGCCGACTCCGAGCACGACGAGGCCCGCTGGATCAGCCAGGAGGTCGACCGCCTGGCCGACGAGCACGGCGTACGCCCTCGCGACGTCGCCGTCTTCTACCGCACCAACGCCCAGTCCCGCGCCCTTGAAGAGGCCTTCATGCGCGCCGGACAGCCCTACAAGGTCATCGGCGGCACCCGCTTCTACGACCGCCGTGAGATCAAGGACGCCATCGCCTACCTGCGCGCCGTCGACAACCCTGACGACGACGTCAACCTGCGCCGCATCCTCAACGTCCCCAAACGAGGCCTGGGTGACAAGGCCGAGGGCGCCCTGGCCGAGCACGCCGCCCGCTACGCCGTCTCCTTCGGGCAAGCCGTCGCCGACGCCGCCGGAGCCCCCCGCGAGGCTCAGACAGGCGAGACCGAGGAGACCGGCGGGCAGGCCCCCTCCACCGCAGGGGCCGGCGAGCCGCCCGAGGTCGAGGGCCTGACCACCCGGGCCCGCAACCAGGTGCGCGGCTTCCACGAGCTGCTCACCACCCTGCGCCACATGGTCACCGCCGGAGACGGCGTCGCCGACGTCCTCGACTCCGCCCTGGACGCCTCCGGTTACCTCGCCGAGCTGCGCGCCAGCGACGACCCCCAGGACGCCACCCGCGTGGAGAACCTCGCCGAGCTGCACTCCGTGGCCAGCGACTTCCAGGCCGCCAACCCCGACGGCACCCTGGCTGACTTCCTCGAACGCGTCTCACTCGTGGCCGACTCCGACCAGCTCCCGCCCAGCGCCGACCTGGAGGACGAGGACGCCCGGCAGGCCGAGGAACAGGGCCAGATCACCCTCATGACCGTCCACACCGCCAAGGGCCTGGAGTTCCCGGTCGTCTTCGTCACCGGCATGGAGGACGGCACCTTCCCCCACGCCCGCTCCCTGACCGAGGAGACCGAGCTCGCCGAGGAACGGCGCCTGGCCTACGTGGCCCTCACCCGCGCCCGCGAGCGCCTCTACCTCACCCGCGCCGCCGTGCGCTCGGCCTGGGGAGCCGCCAACGCCATGCCCGCCTCCCGCTTCCTCGACGACGTTCCGGCCGAGACCATCGACTGGAAGCGCCTGGCCTCCTCCATGGAGGCGCTGCGCGGCGGCGGCACCGGCTGGGGCAGCAGCTGGGGCGAGGGCGGCTTCGGCTCGGGCGGACGGCGCTCGGGCGCCTCCCGGCAGAGCGCCTACTCCGACGACGATGACTTCGCCCCGCCCGTGGGCGCAGGCACCAAGCGCTCGGGCAAGCTGGGGCGCGTGGAGACCGCCCAGGACCGGGCCGCCAAGCGCGCCTCCGCCCGCCTCGAGGCCCGCGGCAAGCAGAGCGCCCCCTCACCGGCCGGCGCCGCCGCCTCACAGGACCTGCCCGCAGCCGTCGCCGGGCTGAGAACCGGCGACCAGGTGCGCCACGACTCCTACGGGGTGGGCACCGTCGTCGGCCTGGAGGGCAAGGGGCGGTCCCTGACCGCCCGCGTCGAGTTCGTCATCGACGGCGCCCCCACCACCAAGCGCCTCATCCTGCGCTACGCCCCCGTCGCCAAAATCTGACGGATCCATCCTTCGCCCACCTCCCGCGGTATCGGACACCGTGCTGAGATCAGTGGGCGCCGGTTCCTCCTGGCGGGGGAGGTACGGAGACCGGCAGACCGGGAACACTGGGGTCATGAACACCCCGGCCTCCTCTCCAGCGTCATCGGTAGCGCCTCGGGCCTCTCGCCTTCTGGACCGGCTCGTCCCGGTCAGTCCCCAGTGGCGCATCCCTGCGCGAAAGGCGGAGCGCCTCGGCTGGCTCCAGCTCCTTCTGGGGATCCTGGTCGTCCTCGGCGCTCAGATGATCGTCGGGCTGGTGGCGGCGGCGACTGGACTCGTGCGACACGGGGGCGGGGCGGCAGCCAGGCCGGGTGCCGCGTTCATCATCGCGATCAGTGCCGTGCCCCTGACCCTGCTCGGGTACTGGCTGCTGGTGCGCTTCGTCGGTGGCCGGCCCGTCATTGAGCTGGGCGGGCGCGGGGCGGCACTGCGCGAGCTCCTGGTCGGCCTGGCCATGGGAGCGCTGCTCATGTGCGCCGTCATCGCGGTCCTGGCCCTGCTCGGTTCCTATCACGTGGTGGACGTCGGCTGGAGCACGGGGATCCTCGCCGGCCTCCAAGCCGGCATCGTCGCCGGATTCACCGAGGAGATCCTCGTCAGAGGTGTCATGCTGCGCCTCATCGAAGGGTGGGTGGGGACCTGGTGGGCGCTGGCCATCACCGCGGCGTTCTTCGGTGCCGCCCACCTCGGCAACCCTCAAGCCACCGTCTTCGGTGCGGTCGCGATCGCGTTGGAGGCCGGGATCCTGCTGGGCGCCTGCTACCTGCTCACCCGGCGCCTGTGGCTGGCGATCGGGGTGCACGCCGCCTGGAACTTCGTCCAGGGCGGCATCTTCGGCTCCGACATCTCCGGCACCGGGTCAGGACGCGGACTCATCGAGGCCCGCTTCACCGGCCCCGACCTGCTCACCGGTGGTGCCATGGGGATCGAGGGCTCCGTCGTCGCGGTTGTGCTGTGCACGGCAGCCGGTCTGGCCATGCTGCTGGCGGTCCGTCGGCGCGGGCTCGTTGTCCCACCCTGCTGGCGCCGCCCGCCTCAGGCCGCACTGGACGGCACACAGCCGGCCTAGGATCCGTCACGAAACCAGGACGGAGCACCTTGTGTTCGTACCATAGGGCGCGCGGTCGGTACCCTCTACCCCTCGAACGCGAGGCTTAAGGTACGACCGCGACGTCGAGCACCTCGGGCGGTGACGGTGTGAGCCGGCCGCAACCGGATCAGCTGCGGCTCGGCACCAGGCGCACGGGGCGCCGCTCGGCCCGGAAGTCGTTGACCGGGGCGTCGGAGGCGTAACCCAGGGCGAAGCCCGTGATGAGACGGTAGTTCGACGGCGCCTCGAACTCGGCGTCGAAGGGGCGGCGCCAGGTGGCCAGGACCCCCAGGGGGCAGGAGTCGACCCCGTGGGCCTTGGCGGACAGGAACAGGGTCTGCAGCATGATCCCGGCGTCGAGCGCGGCGAAGGGCATGAGGCCCTTGTGGACCAGGACGAAACCGATGACCGGGGCGCCGAAGGCCTCACAGTTGCGGCGGGCGGCCGCGTCACGGGCCTCGCGGTCCTTGCGGGCGATACCCATGTGCGCGTACAGCCGGCCACCGACCGCCTGGGAGTGGGGCAGCAGGTCCGCGGGGTAGGGCGCCCAGGTCCGGTAGTCGCCGTCGGGAGCCTTGCCGCTCAGAGCCAGGCGGGCCATCGCCCCGCGCTCCTTGTGCTGGACGGGCAGGGTGGCATCGAACTCCTTGACGTAGGCCGCCCGCAGACGGTCCGCCTGCTCACCGGTGGCCAGCGCCACCATGAAGGGGCGCGTGTTCGACCAGCTCGGTGCCTGGCGGGCATCCTCCAGGATCTCCTCGATGACCTCAGGCGGTACGGGATCGGTCCGGAAGTCCCGCACGGAGTGCCGGGAAGCGGCCAGTTCGGAAAAGGTCTCGGGGGTCATTGCGGCGTCTCCTGAGGCAGGTGCTGATGGCGTGGGCCGAAGGTGGAGTCGTCCAGCTGACGCAGGACCCGGGCCGGGTTGCCCACCGCCAGGCTGCTGGCGGGAACGTCCTTGGTGACCACCGAGCCCGCGCCGATGACGCAGTCGTCCCCGATGGTCACGCCGGGGCACACGATGACCCCGCCACCCAGCCACACGTTGTCCCCGATCGTGATGGGGTCGGCCGCCTCCAGGGAGCAGGCGCGCGGCGTCGGCTCCAGGGGGTGCACCGGCGTGAGCAGCTGGACGTTCGGGCCGATCTGGCAGTGCGCGCCGATACTGATCCGGGCGACGTCGAGGGCCACGAGCCCGTAGTTGACGAAGGTCCCCTCACCCACGGTGATGTTGTCCCCGTAGTCCACGCGCACCGGCGGCAGCAGGCGAGCCTGGTCACCCAGCCTCGGGATCGCCGAGCGCAGCAGGTCCCAGCAGTCCTCCTCACCCTCGGCGAAGGCCCGCTCGAAGCGGTGGAGCATCGTGCGGGCGTGGGCGGCGATCCTGGCGTTGTCCGGGTCGTCGGAGACGTACCAGTCACCGGCGAGCATGCGCTCGCGGTTGGTGCGCTCGTCTCCGACGAAGTAGGGCTCGGCCTCCGGGAAGCGCGGGGTGGGACTCTCACTCATACCCAGCAGCCTAGCGGCGGCCGGATGCGCCCTTCGGTCCGTTCGAGCCGACCCGCCGGAGTCGGTGCTCGGAGCCTGTTCAGGAGTGGGGGAGCACCTCGGCCACGGCCGCACGCAGCGTCTCCGGCAGGCCCAGGGCCTCGAGCTCACCCAGCAGGGCGGTTCCGCTCAGGCCCCGCTGCACCGCGTCCCAGGCCAGGTCCTTGGCCATGTACTCCACTCGCGCGGCGTCCAGGATCGTGTGGACCTCATTGCGCCAGTCGGCCGGGGAGTGCTCCGCACCGCGAAGGACCAGCTGGACGCCGTCGATGAGGTCCTGGCGGCTCAGCTCCTCCAGGTGCACCAACGTCCCGGCCCCCAGGGTGAAGCCGTCCCTACTGACCTCCTCGGTGGCCAGCCGGCGCGCCCGCTCACCCACCCCCAGCCAGGCGCCGGTCACCCGACCGGCCAGGAGCCGCACCGTCACCAGCCGCGAGGCCGGCACGACGTCGGCCGCCCCCTCCAGGCGGATGCGCAGCACCACGTCGGCGCCGTCCTCGTCCTCCGGCCAGGTCAGCGCCATGTGGGTGCGGGCGATGCGGTCCTCCCCGGGCTGGGCCGAGCCGTCGTCTTCCTCCAGGGTGAAGCTCCCCGAGCCCCCGGGCACGACGACGATCTCCAGCTCGCGCGGATTGTCCCCGGCCGCCTCTGTCAGGTTCCCGGCCAGGGGGATCACGGAGCCGGCCCGGGCCAGCACCCCGATCCGGTCCAGGGGGCGCGACAGGCTCAGCATGCGCCCGCGCCCGCCGGTCGTGGCCTCATAGCGGCGACCCGTGGGCAGGTCGTACCAGACGCCGTCGGGCAGCCAGGTCAGCTCCCGCCCCAGGCCGGTGGTCTCATCGAGTCGGCAGGTGAAGGGCACCACCAGCAGGTCCCCGAAGTAGAAGCTGCCCCGGTGCTCGTAGGCGGCCAGCTCACGTGGGTGGTCGTGGTAGACCGGGCGCACCGGAGCGATGCCCTCACTCGCCGAGCGGCGCGCCCACGTGTACAGGTAGGGCACCAGCCGGTGACGCAGCCGCAGGTGAGCCTCCATCGTGGCGCGGGCGTCACGCGAGTAGCGCCAGGGCTCCTTGGACGTGAAGCCTGAGTTTGACGAGTGCAGACGGTTGATGGGGGAGAAGCAGCCCAGCTGGAACCAGCGGGCCGCCATCGCGTCGTCGCTGCCGCCCAGCATGTGCCCGCCGATGTCGTTGGACCACCAGAAGTAGCCGATGTTGGCGGCCGTGGCCGTGAACCTCGGCTGGAAGCGCAGAGAGTCCCAGCTGATGATCGTGTCCCCGGAGAAGCCCACCGGGGTGCGGTGGCTCGAGGCGTCGGCGAAGCGCGAGAAGGTCACCGGGCGGCGCCGCTCCACGCCACCGCCGGCCGCAGGGCGCTCGCGGCCCGAGTCGAGGTAGTGGACGTGGTTGAGCATCCACAGCGGATCCAGGCCGGGAACCGTCGTGGAGCCGCCTTGCTGCCAGTCCAGCCACCAGAAGTCCACTCCCTCGTCCTCCAGGGGGTGGTGGAGGCGCGAGAGGTAGGAGCCCACGAAGTCCCGGTCGGCGATGTTGAAGGGCACGTCCTCCCCGGTGCTCGCATCCAGACCCAGGTCGGCGCAGACCTCCTCATAGGCCTCTTCGTGGCGGCGCACCCCTTGGGCCGGGTGCACGTTGAGCGTGGTGAGCATGCCCCGCTCGTGCAGGCCGGCCAGGAAGGCCGCAGGGTCCGGGAACAGCTCCCGGTTCCAGGTGTAGCCGGTCCAGCCCGTGCCGATCGCCGGGTCGATGTCGGTGACGTGCCAGTCCATGTCGATGACGGCCACGGAGAAGGGCAGCTCCTCGGCGGCGAAACGGTCCATGAGCGCCAGGTACTCCTGGCTGCTGTAGGGGTGGTAGCGGCTCCACCAGTTGCCCAGCAGCGCCCGCGGGATGAGGGGGCTGGGCCCGGTGAGGCGGAAGAAGTCCCGCAGCGCCTCCTGGTAGTCCTGGCCGTAGCCGAAGACGTAGAGGTCCTGCGCCCCGTCGGCCAGGCGGTTGCCGGGCTCGCGGGGCTGGACCCACTCGTCCTGGGTGAGCAGCAGCGAGGCCGAGTCGTCCAGGGCGGTGATGCCGCTCAGGCTCAGCAGGCCCGGGCCGAGGGCGACGGCGCCGTCGGCCTCATCAAGGGTGCGGGTGGTGCCGCCCAGGTTCGTCGGGAAGGTCTCGGCCGGATCCCACACGTCGCCGTGGTGCCAGGTGCCGCCGTGGGCATGCAGCGCCGTCGAGCGCAGCCTGACGCTGAGCCCGGAGGGGGAGAACCCCAGGGAGGGCACATGGGTCAGGTGCAGGTGCTCGGTGATGATCTCCAGACGGTCCTGGCCGCGCACCACCCGGAACGACGGCGTCTGGCCCAGGTCGCGGTTGACGACCAGCTGGGTGGCGGCGTCGGTGAAGACGCCCGTGGGGGAGTGCTCCATGCGGATGAGCCGAGAAGTGAGCACCGTGAACCGGTAGCGGGACTCCTCCGGCAAGTCCCCCGCGACCACCCCCTCAGGGCGGGCAGCGGCCGGACGCGGAGTGTCAGGGGCATCGCGGAGAGGAGAAACCAACAGTCGGCCTTTCACAACTGGGATCGTCGCAGGCAGCGACGGGAGAGGCGGCGCCCTGAATGAGACGCGAGAGCTCATCTTAATCGGCCCTGGACCGCGGCGTGTTCTGACACAATCGGTACCGTCCCGCAAGGCCCCGTCGGCCCTGGCGGCGAAGCAGGGGGCAGGCCCTCACGCACCCGGCCCGCCCCGCTTACCTCGCATCCCCTCTGGTCGGTTGGAAGGAAGTCACCCGTGGCCTCTCCCGTACCCCTCGTTGTCTCCGCCCGCCACGTCGGCGACGATCCGGACTGGTGGCGCCGCGCCGTCGTCTACCAGGTCTATCCCCGCTCCTTCGCCGACTCCGACGGTGACGGGATCGGCGACATCCCCGGCCTGACCAGCCGCCTGGGTCACCTCGACGAGCTGGGCGTCGACGTCGCGTGGCTCAGCCCCGTCTACCGCTCCCCTCAGGACGACAACGGCTACGACATCTCCGACTACCAGGACATCGACCCCCTCTTCGGCTCCCTGGCCGACCTCGACGCCCTCATCGAGGGACTCCACTGCCGCGGCATGCGCCTGGTCATGGACCTCGTCGTCAACCACACCAGCGATGAGCACCCCTGGTTCACCGCCAGCCGCTCCTCGAAGGACGACCCCAAGCGCGACTGGTACATCTGGCGTCCCGCCCGGCAGGTCGATGGGCTCGCCCCCGGGCAGCCGGGAACCGAGCCCACCAACTGGGGGTCGGCCTTCTCCGGGTCGGCCTGGGCCTGGGACGAGGACACCCAGGAGTTCTACCTGCACCTCTTTTCACCCAAGCAGCCCGACCTCAACTGGGAGAACCCGCAGGTGCGTCGCGCCATCCACGAGATGATGACCTGGTGGCTGGACCGCGGCGTCGACGGCTTCCGCATGGACGTCATCAACTTCATCTCCAAGACCTACCCGCTCACTGACGCGCCCCAGGGCGAGGGCGACCTCTACGGCAACGCCTTCGCCGCCGTCGCCAACGGGCCCCGTATCCACGAGTTCCTGCACGAGATGAACCAGCAGGTCCTCGCACCCCGACCCGGCCACATCCTCACCGTCGGGGAGATGCCCGGGGCCACGAGCGCCGAGGCCGCCCTCTACACCGACCCCGCCCGAGGCGAGCTCGACATGGTCTTCCAGTTCGAGCACGTCAGCCTCACCGACGGACCCGGCGGCAAGTTCGACCCTCAGCCCCTCGACCTCGTCACCCTCAAGCAGAACCTGGCCCACTGGCAGGCCGCCCTCGCCCCCGCCACGACCCCCACCGGCGCCGTGAGCGCGGAGAAGGGATGGAACTCCGCCTACTGGGACAACCACGACCAGCCCCGCGCCGTCTCCCGCTTCGGCGACGACGACCCCGCCTGGCGCGTCCGCTCGGCCAAGACCCTCGCCACGATCCTCCACACCCACCGCGGCACCCCCTACATCTACCAGGGGGAGGAGCTGGGCATGGCCAACACGGTCTTCCGTGGCATCGAGGACTACCGGGACCTGGAGTCCGTCAACCACTTCCACGAGCGTGTGCGCGCCGGCGACGACCCGGCCGCCGTCCTGGCCGGCATCGCCCCCGTCTCCCGGGACAACGCCCGCACCCCCGTCCACTGGGACAGCAGCGAGAAGGCCGGGTTCACCACCGGCGAGCCCTGGATCGCCCTGGCCCCCGACTACGGCACCGTCAACGCCGCCGCCCAGGTGGGAGTACCCGGCAGCGTCTTCGAGCACTACCGTCGCCTCATCGCCCTGCGGCACGACGACGACGCCCTCGCCCTGGGGACCTTCCGGCTCCTGGTGGCCGACCACCCCACCGCCTGGGTCATCCTGCGCCAGTGGTGTGCCCCCGAGGCACAGGGCGGGGGCATCGAGCAGCTGCTGCTCATCGCCCAGTGCGCCCGCGAGGACCTGCCCCTGACCGGGCAGGGCGGCCTGCTGGCGGCGCTTACGGCCGAGGGCCTGGAGCCAGGGCAGTGGGATGCTGCCGAGCAGGTGCTGCGCGCCGCCGACCCGGACGTCCAGCCCGGTTCGGCTCACGCGGGCCTGCCGGAGGCGCTACCGGGATGGGACTCGGTGCTGCTGCGCCGTCGGGCCTGAGGAGGTGGGGCGCGCTATGCCCGCCCGACGGCCCAACTGGAATAGTGCTGGCTGGCCGGTCGTTGGTCTTGGTGGACAAGCCCGCGGATATCGGAAGTAGGGGAGCACCATGGAGTTCAGCCAGGTCGTCGCCAATCGACACTCGGTACGAGACTTCACCGACCAGCCCGTCTCCCAGGAGGATCTGGTGGATGTCGTGCGCACCGCCCAGCAGGCGCCGTCATGGGTGAACTCCCAGCCCTGGCGGGTCTATGCGGCCACCGGGGCCACGCTGGCCGGGATCAAGAAGCGCCATGCCGCAGACGTCGCCGCCGGCAGGAAGGGGAACGCCGACCTCCCGGTGAAGCCTCGTACAGAGTGGTCTGCGACCACCCAGGAGAACATGGCTGCGCTCGGCGAGCAGATCGGTGCACAGCTGGGCGAGGGCGTCCAGGAGTTCCAGGCATCGCAAGGACGGCTGTTCAACGCCCAGGCGGTCCTGTACGTGACGATCCCGGTCGAGTCCACTCCGTGGTCCTTCCACGACCTCGGGGCCTTCTCCGTCATGCTCGTCCTGGCGGCTGCCGACAAGGGCCTTGGCGCCATCAACGCCTACGCCCTGGTCATGTACCCGGACGAGGTGCGCGAGGCCATGGGGATCGGAGCCGATGAGATCGTCGCGATCGGGATCGCGCTGGGCTATCCCACGGACTCGGCGCTGGCGGCCTTCGCGCCTGACCGCGTCGACGTCAACGAGATCCTCACGATCAAGGACTGAGCGCAGAGGGCTGCTTGACTCGTCGGCCCAGGAGGAGGATGAGGAAAGCGACCGTAGCCGCGCCGGTGAGTAGGATCGCCGCGTTGAGCCACGAGATCTCGAAGTCGGGCAGGCTCTCGCTCTGAAGCTGGCCGATGAACAGGCCCAGGGCGTTACCGCTGACGTGCAGGCCCAGGGCGAAGAACACCGACCGCAGCTGCACCACCGACCAGCCGGCGAGCAACCCGAAGAGCACCTTGTGGAGGACCTGCCAGGCGTAGCCCTTGAGACTGGTGTCGGAGGTCAGCCAGGTCGGCAGGTGCAGTGCGGTGAAGGACGCCGTCGTCATCAGCACAGCGGCCGTCGCCCCGAAGCGCTCGTGCACCGGTGAGAACAGGGTGCGCCTGAGCGTGATCTCCTCAGGAATCGCGTTGTAGGCGATGCCGACGCTCAGGGCGAAGACCAGCGCGCGAAGCACCGTGGAGGCGGTGATCTCCGGCCTCCACAACGGGCCGGTGCCCGTCGGCCCCATCCAGGTGTGCAGGCCGCCGAAGGCGACTCCGCCCAGGGCTCCGGCTGCGAACAGGACGGTTCTGCTGCGTATGCCGCCACTGCTCAGCAGGTCGCGCCAGCCGCGCCGAGCCATCCCGAACCACAGGGCGAGCCCGCCCACGTGAAGGAGGACGAGCATGAGGATCCACGGTCCCCGCACGAGCGCCAGGGCCGTGCCCAGTGCCGGGGCACCTGCCAGCAGGGCGACGGCGGCAAGGGTGACGCCCTCGGAGGCGGCGGGCCGTCCGGTCTCAAAGGCGTAGGCGTCGGCCGCGCAGGGCTGTAGCGCGTGACGAGGTGGTGCGGCGTCGTAGTGACGATCCATAGTGGTTCCGATGGAGACGTGGCTGCCGGCTGCGATCCGCTCAGGAGTATATGTTTACTCGGTAGAATGATTGACCCTGACACGTCGCAGGCGGGTCCGGCTACCGGCTCCGTGAGGTCCGCAGCCGCAAGGCCACGGTGCGCCGCAGGTCAGGAGAAGCCAGCAGGGTGACCGCCAGGACGACCGTCAACAGGGCCATCAGCGTCCAGGCTCCGGCGCGGGCCAGCTCCCAGGTGAAGACGATCCCGAACACGGGGGCCCTCTGGGTGGTGGCGAGCACCGCCCCCGCGCCGGCTAACGCCAGCATCGCGACGCCGGCCTCCACCCCGCAGGCCTGCAACGCGATCGCCAGGGCCGCCCCGGCGCTCGATCCTGCAGCCAGGGAGGGGGCCAGCCGGCCGCCGGTGGCACCGGCGGCGAGCGTGAGACCGGTGAGGACCGGTTTGAGAACCACGATGCCGGCCAGTAGAGCCAGGACCGTACCCGCGGCGCCGCTCGAAGCCTCGGGAACACGAGTAGTTAGAGCCATTTCCATGGCGTCGCGACCATTGCCGACGACGGCCGGGACCCACAGGCTCACCAGCCCGGTGACCAGTCCCGCCGCTCCGATCGCCGCCGGCAGCCACCTAAGGACGCGCATCCGGTGCGCCAGCATCCACGACCACAGTCGCCTCGCCCCCACCCCGAGCGCCGCGGCCACGGGCGCGAGCAGGACCAGCCCGAGGACGGTCCCCGACGACAGTCCTGGCGAGGCGACCTCGAAGGTGGGGTGCCCGTGGGAGTGCAGCCAGGAGACGAGCGTGGCGATGAGGCACACCGGGACCGCCACGAGGGCCCCGCGCCGCCGCATCCCGGAGACCATGACGAGTTCGACGGCGTAGGCGGCCCCTCCCAGCGGCGCGTTGTACATGGCCGCCAGCCCCGCCCCGGCGGCGGAGGCGATAAGGATCGCGCCCTCGGTCCTGCCGATCCCCAGACGAGTGGTGAGCCTGGCCGCCACGGCTCCGGCGGCCAGACGCGGGGCGCCCTCACGGCCCACCGAGTTGCCCGCACCGACCGTGAGGACCTGGGTGACGGCGTCGAGGAAGGGGCGGGCCAGTCCGATTCGGGTAGCTACCTGACCGCTGCGGTCCGCGACCGCAGTCTCCACGTCGGCCACCCCGCCAGTGGCGCGCAGCCACCACCACAAGCCACCGGCGACAAGACCGCCCGTGGCCGGGGCGAGCGCGCGCCGCCAGGGCGGGGCGGCGGACAAGCGCTCCAGGAGCCCGCCGTGGGCGACGCCGTAGAACAGCGCCTCGAAGAGCTCCAGAAGCAGCGCCATTGCGATCCCGATGAGACCCGCGGCCACGCCCGCCACGGCGGCAGCCACCAGGAACCGGGGTCGTATCAGCGCGCGCACCCCAGGCACGATACCCGGCCCCGCGCCTGCCGGGGCCAGCGGGTCAATTGGCTGCGTCGTCGACCGCCTCACCGAAGTCGGGCACGTCCTGAAGCGCCAGGGTCCCGATGTCCTGGCTGACCAGACCCACGGCGGGGCGCAGCCCCAGCCACCACTGGTGGCGGGGGCGACGGTTGTCGCGGTCGAGGTCGTCGTTCATGCGGTCCAACGGGTGGTCGGAGACCTTGCCCCTGATCAGACCCACGTAGGAGGCCGTCGGCTCGCCGCGCTTGAGGGCGCCGGCCAACAGCTCCAGGGAGTAGGCGATGAGCTTGGTCGCCATGATCCGGTCGAAGGCCGTGGGGCTGCCGCCCTGCTGCTGGTGGCCCAGGATCGCCTCACGCACGTCGTAGAGGCCCTTGCCCTCCTCGGCGAAGATATGGGCCAGGACATCGGTGGTGTAGTTGACGCTGGCCCGCTCGTTGCGGATCACCAGGTAGAGGCTGCGGCCCGAGCGGAAGGACTCCACCATCCGCTCGGAGTCGGCGGCCAGTCCCGCCAGCGTGATGCCCTCCTCGTTGAGGTAGACCTTCTCCGCGCCGGTGGCCAGGCCGGACATCAGAGACAGGTAGCCGCACTTGCGGCCCATGACCTCGGCGACGAAGCAGCGGTGGGAGGCCGCCGCAGAGAGCTTGATGGAGTCCAGGGCCACCACCGCGTTGTTGAGGGCCGTGTCGGTGCCGATGCTCAGCTCGGAGCCGGGCAGGTTGTTGTCGATGGAGGCCGGCACGCACACGATCGGGATCTGGAAGGCGGGGTAGCGGTCCCGCTCGGTGACCAGGCGGAAGGCACTCAGGTAGGCGTTGTAGCCGCCGATGACCAGCAGGGCGTCGATCTCATGGAGCTCGATGGCCCGCCCCAGCGCGTAGAGCTGCTCAATGGTGGGCACCTCGCGGCGCGTGCCCAGCTGGGCGCCGCCATCACCGACCCAGCCCTCGACGTCGGCCCAGGTCAGCTCGCGGACGTCGCCGTCGAGCAGACCGGGGAAGCCGCCGTAGACTCCCAGCATCGTGAAATCGTGGTCGAGGCCCAGACGCACGGCCGCGCGCGCCGCCGTGTTCATCCCCGGGGCCAGGCCGCCGGCGTGGATGATGGCGACCCGCTTGGGACGGTCGCAGGCCGACGGCGTCGAACCCGCATCGGTGGCCGGCTCGGCGGGAGGCGTGGACATGGTCTCGAACAGCTCGAGCATCTTGCCGAAGCTGGCCCCGCGGGCCTGGATCGCCCCGAGGTAGTCATGGGCGGCCACAAGGTCCTTGACGGCGCGGGTAGCCGCGATCTGCTCCATCATCGGCAGGCGGCGGATGCGGTTGTGGCGCTCGGCGATGATGACCGGCTCGCTGCCAGGCTCCATGGCCACCACCTCGCGGGCGGCGGCGCAGCCCAGCAGCGTGGACATCCAACGGTCGTAGGCGCTGGGGCGGCCACCGCGCTGGACGTGACCCAGGATGGTGACGCGGGCGGCCTCCCCCAGATTGTCGGCGATGACCTGGCGGACGTCGTCGGCACTGATGCGGTTGCCCTCGCGGTCGGTGGCGCCCTCGGCGACGATCACCATGGACTCGCGGCGTCCGGCCTCCCGGCCCGCCTTGAGCTTGGAGCACATGTCCTCCTCCCAGCCCTTGCCCGGGGGGAGCTCGGGGACCAGGACGTAGTCACAGCCCCCGGCCACGGCCGCCATGAGGGCCAGGTAGCCGCAGTGACGGCCCATGACCTCCACCACGAAGGTGCGCTGGTGGGAGGCGGCTGTTGAGGAGATGTCGTCGATGGCCTCCAGGATGCGGTGGAGGGCGGAGTCGGCGCCGATGGTCATGTCGGCGCCCACCAGGTCGTTGTCGATGCTGCCCACCAGGCCGGTCACCATGAGGACGGGGTGGGCGGCGGCCGTCTCCGCACTGATGTCACCTGCCGCGACGAGCTCCTCGAGCAGGGAGGGCCAGTTCTTGCGGAACTCGTTGGTGCCGGTCAGGGAGCCGTCGCCACCGATGACCACGAGCCGGTCGATGCCGTGCTCCAGAAGGTTGCGGGCAGCCGCCAGCTGGCCGGCGCGCTCGCGGAACTCGGCCGAGCGAGCGGTGCCGATGATGGTGCCGCCGCGCTGGAGGATGGAGCCCACCGAGTCCCACTCCAGGGGGCGGATGCCGTCACCCCCGGCCACGGCCCCGGCCCAGCCCTCCATGACCGCGTAGGGCCTGGCCCCCAGACGGATGGCGGTGCGTACCACGGCCCGCACGGCCGCGTTCATGCCCTGGGCGTCACCGCCGGAGGTGAGGACTCCGATGCGCAGGGGCTCACCGTCCAGGCCCAGCAGCGGGCCGGCCGACGAGCCGGTGGGGGAGGGGACAGTGTCTGCGGTGTCTGAGGACATGGCGGCTGGCATGTGGGGTCCTTCCCTGGGGTCACCGGTAGGCCTGGCTCCCGGCGTCGGCCGGGAGGGCATCAGCCCTTATTGTTGCTGGCAAGCGCCGCCACGTCATCCGCCTGTGGTCCCAAGAGTGTTTTCTTGCCGCGGTATCCACGTATTCGTCGGTCCCCGGTGACCCCATGGATGAGAGAAGCGATGCTGTCCCCTGCTTTGGGAGCAAGGGACAGAAAGTCCGCGACCAGGGAACTACCCGTTTCGGTGGGCGCGGAGGCTGTGGGCCTCGGCGTCGAGGGTGCGCTTGCGTCGTCGGCCCCACCGCCTGCCGCTCCAGATGCCGAGCAGCACCATGGCACCGACCAGTGCGCTCGTTGCGGTCAGTGAGGGCACGGCCGTCTCCTTTCTCGAGCCCCTTTCCTCGTGTCAACCCATGATAATTCGCGTGCGCGGCGCACAGTCCGGGAACCAGGACGTACATCCCGAACGAGAACTGCGATCTCCCGCAGACGACTGGGGTCTGACCGCAGTCATCTGTGGGACAACGCAGTCCCCGAGGGGAAAGTACGTCCTCGACGGCGCTCGTGGGTAGAGACCGCGTGCTGCGATCCAGCGGTGGTTCGATCGGGGCTCTTACGTGAGCGCCCTGGTGAGTGCCGCCGCGTTGGTCCTCAGATAGTGGACGTCACGCAGATAGACGGTGTCGTGGCCGTCGTCGAGATGGGACTGGAATGCAGCGTCGCCCTGCGCCGCCTGAGAACGCATGTACCGGACCAGATCGAGCAGCCGTCGGCACACGGCCTCGATGACCTCAGACCGATTCACCTCCCCGTACTCGTCGCAGAACAGCCGAGCCCGCCGAGCCTGCTCGGCCAGAGAGCCGAATCCGACGGCGTTTCCTGGTGCGGTCAGTGGGGCGAAGCGATAGATCGCGTAGGCGACGTCGCGGATGCGAGGACCTGGGTGCGCGGTGTCGAAGTCGATGATGCCAACCAGCCTGCTCCCGTCGAACACACAGTTGTACGGCGCGAAGTCCCCATGGCAGATGACCTCGTAAGGCTCAACCGCCTCCAACATCCAGCCATCCAGCACCTCGGTCGCCAGGTCGCTGGTCACCTCGTGCAGTAAGCGCAGCGCCCGGGCCGCTGAGATGAGCGCCTCATCGTGGCGCAGCTCCTCAGGCAGCGGGTAGACGCCGGCCTGGCCCTCAATGAACTCGAGGACCTGCCGGTCGTCGTCGGACAGGCCCACAAAACGCGGGGAGTACCTGAACCCCCTGTGCTCCAGCACGGTGAGCAGCCACTCGACGTCGGTGCTGCCCTGGCGCCGAGCGCGAAGGACTCTACCGCCCACCTTGGTGACCTCGGTCGACCCACCCTGAAGACTCTCGGGAACCTTGCTCATGCCACGTGCCCCATCCCTCGTCATCCTACGTGGCTGGACGGCACTCGTGGCCGGCGAAGGCCCTGGTGCGCACGCCCCGCCGAGACGCGGCGACCACGCCGTGTGGGACTCTGTCGCCTCGCGCCGTGTCCACCCTCCTGACCGGCCAACGGGACGTTAGGCTCATCATTGGCGCCTGCCCGGCCGGCTCGCGCCCCGCAAGCCATCCACATGCCCCGAGAGGATCAGCTGCATGGATCTCTACGAGTACCAGGCCAGGAACCTGTTCCGCCAGCACGGCGTCCCCGTGCTCGACGGCGCCGTGGCCACGACCCCCGAGGAGGCGCGCAGCGCCGCGCAGTCCCTCCTCGACGCGGGAAGTGAGCTGGTGGTCGTCAAGGCCCAGGTCAAGACCGGTGGCCGCGGCAAGGCCGGCGGCGTCAAGCTCGCCCGCACCGCAGACGAGGCCGAGGCTCGCGCCCGCGACATCCTGGGCATGGACATCAAGGGCCACACGGTGCGCGCCGTCCTCGTCTCCGACGGCGTCGACCTCGACGCCGAGTACTACTTCTCCATCCTCCTGGACCGCGCCGAGCGTCAGTACCTGGCGATGTGCTCGCGCGAGGGCGGCATGGACATCGAGACCCTCGCCGCCGAGCGCCCCGAGGCCCTGGCCCGCATTGGCATCGACCCGCTTCAGGGCATCACCCCCGCCGTCGCCCACCGGATCGTCGAGGCCGCAGGCTTCGAGGCCGGCCCCCTGGCCGACGAGGTCGCCGCCGTCATCGAACGCCTTTGGGAGGTCTTCACCGCTGAGGACGCCACCCTCGTGGAGGTCAACCCCCTGGTCAAGGCCACCGACGGCCGCATCATCGCCCTGGACGGCAAGGTCACCCTCGACGACAACGCCCGCTTCCGCCACCCCGCCCACGCCGAGCTCGTCGACAACGCCGCCACCGATCCCCTGGAGGCCCGTGCCCGCGAGGCCGGCCTCAACTACGTGCGCCTTGAGGGCCAGGTCGGGGTCCTGGGCAACGGCGCCGGCCTGGTCATGTCCACCCTCGACGTCGTCGCCGGGGCCGGCGAGCGCCACGGCGGCATGAAGCCAGCCAACTTCCTCGACCTGGGAGGCGGCTCATCGGCCGAGGTCATGGCCACCGGCCTGGAGGTCGTCGCCTCCGACCCCCAGGTGCGCGCCATCCTCGTCAACGTCTTCGGCGGCATCACCTCCTGCGACACCGTCGCCCAGGGCATCGTGACCGCCGTCGAGTCCCTGGGCGGGCTGCCCAAGCCCGTCGTCGTGCGCCTGGACGGCAACAACGCCGACACCGGTCGCGCCATCCTGGCCGACGCCGCCATTGAGGGCGTCACCGTCGTCGACACCATGGACGGGGCCGCCGACGTCGTCACCGCCATCGCCGAGCAGATCAGCGGCCGGCCCGCTGGCAAGGAGGCCTGAGACATGAGCATCTTCCTGACTGAGACCGACCGCGTCATCGTCCAGGGCATGACCGGCTCCGAGGGCCGCAAGCACACCACCCGCATGCTCTCGGCCGGCACGAAGGTCGTCGCCGGCGTCAACCCCCGCAAGGCCGGTACCACCGTCGCCTTCGACGTCGCCCCCATTGGCCCCGGCGCCGGCGAGGTCCAGGCCGGAACCGTTGAGGTCCCCGTCTACGGCACCGTCGCCGAGGCCAGGCAGGCCACCGGCGCCGAGGTGAGCGTCGTCTTCGTCCCGCCGGCCTTCGCCAAGGGCGCCGTCGTCGAGGCTGTCGACGCCGGAGTGCGCCTCCTCGTCGTCATCACCGAGGGCATCCCGGTGGCCGACGCCACCTGGATGCGTGCCTACGCGGCCGACCACGGCGTGCAGATCATCGGCCCCAACTGCCCCGGCATCATCTCCCCGGCCCGCTCCAACGTGGGCATCACCCCACCCGACATCACCGGCCCCGGCCCCCTGGGACTGGTCTCCAAGTCCGGGACCCTGACCTACCAGCTCATGCACGAGCTGTCCGACCTGGGCTTCACCACCTGCATCGGCATCGGCGGGGACCCGGTGGTCGGCACCACCCACATCGACGCCCTGGCCGCCTTCGAGGCCGACCCCGACACCCGCCTGGTTGTCATGATCGGTGAGATCGGGGGCGACGCAGAGGAGCGCGCCGCCGCCTACATCCGCGAGCACATGACCAAACCGGTTGTCGCCTACGTCGCCGGCTTCACCGCCCCCGAGGGACGCACCATGGGGCACGCCGGTGCCATCGTCTCCGGCTCCTCAGGCACCGCGGAGGCCAAGAAGATCGCGCTGGAGGCCGCCGGCGTCAGGGTGGGGCGCACCCCCAGCCAGACCGCTGAGATCGCCCGAGAGCTCTACCGCGCCCTGGCCGGTGAGGTGAGCGCTTGAGTCTGGCGCGGCAGCGAGCCACCGGCCTGGCGTCCTGGGCCCTGTGGTCCCTGCGCGTGGGGGTCGAGTCGGTTGGCCTGGTCTGGCTGGTGGTGGTGCTGGCGACGATCGCCGTGTCCAAGGCGGCCTCCGGTGTCAACGCCGCGGCCATCCTGAGCGCGGGCGAGGCCCTGCACACCGGGACCGCCCTGTGGAGCCTCGGCTTCGGGGGGACGGTCGCCATGTCCTCCGAGGACGACGGCATGCTCAGCCTGCCGCTGCTGGGACTCACCCTGGTGCAGGTGGGCTGGACCTGGTTCTGTGTGCGACGCGCCCACCCCTCCCGGCCGGCAGCCGGGGCGGCCATCGTCCTCGCCGCGACCGTCGTCGCGGCTCTGGCCTGCCTCACCGGCCCGGCCGGGCCGGACACCTGGCCCGCCGTCGTCGGTATCGCCGTGCTCACCGGGGTCATCGTCGCCATCCAACTCATGCGCGCCGGCCACCACTGGCCGCCCCTGACCCGCTGGTGGGACCACCGACCCCATTGGCTGGGGCCGTCCCTGTCGCTGGCCTACGGGGCCACGCGGGCCCTGAGCCTGCTGAGCCTGCTGGTGGTGGTCGCGGCTGTTGTCAACGGCGCCGGCCGGGTCTCGGTTCTGCACGACTCCCTGACCGGGGACGGCTTCGTCGCAATGGCCGGCCTGATCCTGCTTCAGACCGGCTGGGTGCCGACCATGATGATCTGGGCCTGCTCCTGGCTCATCGGCGCCGGCTTCTCCGTGGGCACGGGCACTGTCTTTGCCCCCGACCGGGTGGTGGCCGGCCCCGTCCCGCGCCTGCCGCTGCTGGGTATGCTGCCGTCGACGCCGCTGAGCAGCGTGGGCCTGTGGCTGCCCCTGGTGGTGACGGCCGGCGCCATGGTGGCCGCCTGGCGGCGTCGGGCGGTGCTCAACGCCCTGCGGGTGCGCTACGCCCTCAGCGCTGCCGGTCTGGCTGCTCTCCTCGTGGCCGGTGGCGTGGGCCTGCTGTGCCTGGCCGCCTCCGGATCCGTGGGGCCGAACCGGATGACCGCCGTCGGCCCGCTGGTCTTCTACACCGTCATCCTCGTCTTCGTCGAGGTCGGTGTCGGACTGGCCTCCATGGCCGTCCTGGCCCACCCCTACACGCGCACTTGGGCCCGGGGCACCCTGCCCGAGTCGGTCCTGCCGGCGGCGTACCGGCGTCACGATGCGCGTGAGGGTGCCGTCGATGAGGAGGACAATGACGAAGACAACGAGGAGGCCGACGAGGCGTAGCGCCGTGCTGCCTCGTGACTTCTGAGAGTCTCGATGTCCTGACGCCTCACGACGACGCGGGGCGGGATGGCCAGGTGCGAGATTCGTTTCTCGCCGTGCCTGGGCTGGGGTAGGTCGGGAGGTCTCGGGCGCGGGCGGTCGTTCTGATGGCGCCTGGCGCGTACTGCACGAGGGTCGGGATCTATTGGAAGAGGGTTGGGGGTACTCAGCGGGGGTGGGGGTCTCGTGCAGTACGCACAACCTTCGGCCAGTACAACCCCAACCTCGTGCATGAGACCGACCCGAGGCAGAGCCGGGCGGGCAGTCAGCGCGCCGCCGTGCCCGCGCTGCTCAGGGTACCGAGAGCCGCATCCACGCCCTCAACCAGCTCGGGCGTCACCGCCAGGAGCGCTGTCCCGGCCCGGTAGGTCATGCCCGGGATGGGGGTGTAGAGGACACTCGCCTCCAGGAGCGCGCGCCCCTCCTTGAGGGCCTGCCACAGCTCAGGATTCTCCCGGAAGAATCGCGCGACGCGCTCGTCGCAGGCCAGGTGCTCCAGGACGTTGTCAGCCGACTTGTGCGCCGCCCGCCCCGGCAGCCTGCGGGGAGGAATGTCGGTCTCGTCGTCGTCATCAATGGTGGGGGCGGCCCCCTGGTACTCGACGACGACCAGTTGGTTCCCGCCGGGGGACAGCGCCAGGGCGTGGACGGGGCTGTCCACCGGCCGCTGGTCGATGGCCTTACCCCGGAAGTCGTCGGTGATCCGCAATCCCTCCAGGATGGCGAACTGCTCGCCGTTACCGGTGTTGAGGCGGCGCGTCAGGTCCAGGATCTCGGCCTGCTGCTCCGACACCGAGGCGGCCAGGTCGCGCATCTGCCCGACGACCTGGGAGTCGGCTCCCGAGTCGGCCAGCTCGGCGACGGTCTCATCGATCCGGTCGGGTTCCAGGGCATCGACGTCGGTCACGCCCAGGGACTCAGCGAGCTGGCGAAGGCGCGCGATGTCGCCCTCGACCGCCACCTGCCGCTTGGTGCGCGCCGTGAACAGCGCCTGACTCTCGGAGAAGCTCTCGGCGCCCCGGATCCGCCGGTTGACGGAGAGCTCAGCGGCCAGGTCGGTACCGCCCCCGGCGGGACTGGCGCTCAGGGCCGAGCGCGGCATGTAGGTCATGGCGAAGTCCAGCAGCGCCAGGCACGCCTGCCCCGGCGTGAGAGCGAGCAGGTGACTGACGAGGCTGCTCGACGACGGCGCCGTGCTGATGCGGCGCCCCGGAGCCCCCAGCGTCAGGACGAGGGACAGGCTCACGGCCACCGCCGCCAGCACACCGATCGCGTAGAGGAGCCCCTGGCTGCCGCTCAGGTCGCTCCACCACTGGGAGAACAGGCGAGGCAGGGCGGAGAGGAACAGGTCGTCCTCGGTCTCCTTGAGCTCGGGGGCGAGCTGCCAGACGGTACGCACCTCGTACATGCAGCACAGAAGGAACAGCACGACGCTGACCACCAGGATCCCCAGGCGGAAGCCCTGGCGGGCATTCGGCTCAGCGCCCGGCGTCGTGGCCTCCATGGCGTCGGCCCGCACGCCGCGCACCTGCTCGGCCGTGGCCCGCCCCGCCCGCATGGCGTAGAGGCGTCCCTGGCGCAGGTCCCCGTAGGCGCCCCAGGTGACCGCCAGGTCGCCCCAGGTGAAGTTCGCCAGAGCCACCACCGAGACGATGAGGGCGCGCACGAAGGGCGGCGCCTCGGTGAGATTGGGGTAGCGGGGAGCCGGCGCCCCGGCCACCGTCCAGCCGTGCACGCCCGCGTAGGCGCGGCGGTGGGCGTCCAGAAGCAGGCAGGCGGCCATGAGGATGACGGACAGGGGGATGGCGCTCAGGCCACCGCCGTTGACCCTCCACAGGAACATGAGCAGCGCCGGGAAGCCGCCGCCGGAGTCGCTCTGCCCGAGCTGCTGGGCGATCCTGGCGATGTAGGTGGCGTGGTCACTCACCGACTGCAGGATGACCACTGCCGGCAGGATCCAGGCCACGATCCGCAGCCACACGAGGTTCTTAGCCCCTTCGAAGGCCGGCGAGTCCTTGAGGCGCCACAGCGTGATCGCCAGCGCCACCGCCATCGTGATGTTCGCGGTGCTCACCTGGTTGCTGACGGCCAGGACGTTGCTGCTCTCCTGGGTCATCGACCCCGAGGTCCACGGGTTGAAGGAGAAGGGCAGGCGCCCGTTGCCCAGGACCGAGGAGAGCAGGCTGCTCTCCTCAAGGGCCCGGATGCCGTCATTGAGGGCCGTCAGGCCGGCCCCGGCCGCGAAACCCAGCAGGGCCCAGTCGGAGGCCGCCAGGCGGCGCATCCGCCCCGGCGCCAGGAAGACCACAAGCACCAGGGGCACCAGCGGGCTGAGAACCTCCAACGCAATGGTCAGGGCGATACTCATCCCGTTACCCATGACGGACAGTCCCGCGCGGGTGCGCACCGAGCTCATGATCATGGACACGATGAGCGACCAGGCGGCGCCGACGCCGTACATGAGCAGCACCGAGCGCCAGCTGATGGTGCGTGTGCGCGCCAGGAGGGCCACCACCATGAGGCACACGGCCATGAAGGCCGCCGGGACGGCGGCGTAGGCCAGCCGTGGCACCATCACCAGGGCGGCGATGAGCAGCACGATCATGAGGGCGTAGGCTCCACGCACCACCAGGTTCAGGGCGCTGGATAATCCCGGGTGGCGGCTCCACCAGCGCCGGTAGGCGGAGGCGGCCTCCTGCCACCGCTCCGGGGGAGTGCTCCGATATGCCGGTGTTGCTGCGATGTTGATGGGCGCAGTCATGCTGTGGACTGTATGCCGTCTCTCAAGCCACCTGCAAGGAAACGGGCCGTTCGGTTGGATGGTTCGCCGGAAGCGACATGGAAAATGTCAGGGCAGGAAGAGGGTGCGCTCCTTCCCGGTGCCGTCGTGGCCACCACCGGATAGGATGGGACTGGCTGCGACTGGCGAGGGTGGGGCACCACCGGGGAGTGGCCGAGGCCGTCCATGAACGGGACGTCGCCCGCCTGGGCGTCCCGCTTCCCCACGCCGCACCAGGAGCACCATGCCCTCGTCAACGTCCTCGTCAACGTCCCCGTCGTCGTCCCAGTCCTCGCAGTCCACGAGTCAGGCGGTCCCCACCGCCCACGTCCCCACCGAGGGCCTCATCAGCCCCGACCGCGTCCCCGTGCGCCGCGCCCTCGTCTCCGTCTACGACAAGACCGGTCTCGTCCCGCTCGCCCGCGCCCTGGCCGACGCCGGCGTCGAGATCGTCTCCACCGGCTCCACCGCCGCCACCATCGCCGCCGCGGGCCTGACCGTCACCCCGGTGGAGGAGGTCACCGGCTTCCCCGAGTGCCTCGAGGGCCGGGTCAAGACCCTCCACCCGGCCGTCCACGCCGGCATCCTCGCTGACCGCCGCAAGCCCGACCACCTCGACCAGCTGGTCACCCTGGGCGTGGCCCCCATCGACCTGGTCGTCGTCAACCTCTACCCCTTCACCGACACCGTCGCCTCCGGCGCCCCCTTCGACGCCTGCGTCGAGCAGATCGACATCGGCGGCCCCACCATGGTGCGCGCCGCCGCCAAGAACCACCCCGCCGTCGCCGTGGTCACGAGCCCCGGCCGGTACGACGACGTCGCAGCCGCCGTGCGAGAAGGCGGCTTTACCCTGGCCGACCGCCGCCGCCTGGCCGCCGAGGCCTTCGCCCACACCGCCGCCTACGACGCGGCCGTGGCGACCTGGATGGCCGGCCAGATCGAGACCGACGACGTCGCCGACGCCACGGACTTGGCCGATGCGGCCGGGGCCGACTCGCGCGGGCCGGCCGCGCCGCCGGCTTACGTCGGCGTCGGCTACGAGCGCCTGGCGAGCCTGCGCTACGGGGAGAACCCCCACCAGCGGGCCGCCGTCTACCGCACCGCCGGGGCGAGCGGGGGAGTGGCCGGCGCCCGCCAGCTCCACGGTAAGGCCATGAGCTACAACAACTACACCGACACCGACGCCGCCGTGCGCGCCGCCTACGACCACGGCCAGGCCGTCACGGTCGCCGTCGTCAAGCACGCCAACCCCTGCGGCATCGCCGTCTCGGCCGCCGGTGACGTCGCCGAGGCCCACCGCAAGGCCCACGCCTGCGACCCGGTCTCGGCATACGGCGGCGTCATCGCCACCAACGCCATCGTCACCGCCGAGATGGCCCGTCAGATCAAGCCGATCTTCACTGAGGTCGTCGCCGCCCCCGCCTTCGAGGACGAGGCCGTGGAGATCCTGTCCACCAAGAAGAACCTCCGCCTGCTCCTCGTCGAGGCCCCCCAGCGCGAGGGCTACGAGATCAAGCAGGTCACGGGAGGCGCCGTCATCCAGGAACGCGACGTCCTGGACGCCGCCGGTGACGACCCCTCGGCCTGGACCCTGGCCGCAGGACCGGCCGCCGACGACGCGCTCCTGGCCGATCTGGCCTTCGCCTGGCGCTCGGTGCGCGCCGTGCGCTCCAACGCCGTCCTCCTGGCCCATGACGGCGCCACCGTCGGCGTGGGCATGGGGCAGGTCAACCGCGTCGACTCCTGCAAGCTGGCCGTCGAGCGCGCCAACACCCTGGGGGCCCGCTCCACCGGCGACGCCGCCAACGGCTCCCAGAAGGAGAAGGGCGCTGTCGGCGGGGCCGATGCGTCCGAGGTCCTGGCGGGGGCCGCCGCGCCTCAGCGCGCCCGCGGGGCCGTGGCCGCCTCCGACGCCTTCTTCCCCTTCGCCGACGGCCTCCAGGTCCTCATCGACGCCGGGGTCCGCGCCGTCGTCCAACCCGGAGGCTCCATCCGTGACCAGGAGGTCATCGACGCCGCCCAGGCCGCCGGCGTCACCATGTACCTCACCGGCACCCGCCACTTCTCCCACTGAGCCGCATGCGCCGCCTTGCGCCCGACCCCTCGCGCCGGGCACAAGGTGGGTGTGCGAGTCGGAGACAGGTCATGGACCCGCATCCCTCGCGCAGATAGGCTCCTGCCCGTGACTCATGACCCGCATCCCCAGCAGGCCGAGCACAAGGAGCCCTACCGCACCATCTGTGTTGTCCTCGTGGCCCTCGGCCTGGCGGCTGTCCCCACCATCGCGCTGCTGGGGCACCGCCGCATCGCCGTCCTGTGGACGGCCACCGGGATCCTCATGCTGGCCATCGTCCGCCTCCAGCGCCCCGACGGCACCTGGCTGGCGGCGCGCAGCCGCCTGTTCGACGTCGTCCTCGGCATCGGCCTGGCCGCCGTCCTGTTCCTCCTATCGCCTTACGTCAACCTGCCCCGCATCCTGTGAGCGGGGAGCAATCCTCACGCCGCCTGAGTTCTCACGGTGATGCTGCGCGCCGCCCTGTGTGATCTGTGCCCTGGAAATGCTCATTCTTCGGTCCGGTTCGGCGCCGTGACCGAGCGGTATGGCACGCTGGCCCCAGTCAAGACGTCTTGTCATCTCGTTTCACACCCTGAAGGTCCCTCCATGTCAAGCAATCCCTCAGCCTCGCCCTCGCTGGCCCATCGTCTCAGCCACAGCATCCTGACCTGGGTCATTGGCGCGATCCTGCTGGCCCTGCTCCTGGGCTCGGTTCGCTTCGGGGGCCACCCGCTCATTCCCAAGCCCGTCGGCAATGTCTTCGCGACCTTCTCCGACCTGTTCAGCCAGTTCCTCAGCTTCTCCATCCCGCTCATCATCATCGGCTTGGTGACTCCCGCCATCGCCGACCTGGGGCGCGGGGCCGGTAAGTGGCTCGGGATCACGACGGCTCTGGCCTACACCTCGACCCTCTTCGCCGGCTTCCTCACCTTCCTGGTGTGCGCCGCAACCTTTCCACGCCTGCTCGCCGGGACGACCTTGAATGCCGACAAACCCGGGTCGGATCTGAGCGCTTACTTCTCGGTGCCGATGCCGCCGGCCCTCGAGGTCATGACCGCCCTGCTGCTCTCCTTCGTCCTGGGCATCGGCCTGTCCATGGTGCCCCGGGGGGTGCTGCGCAAGGGCTTCATCGAGTTCCGGGCCATCATCACCCGCGTCATCGAGCGGATCATCGTCCCGCTGCTGCCCCTGAACATCTTCGGCACCTTCCTCAACCTCACCTATACGGGAGACGCTGTTGTGGTGATGAAGGCGCTCCTGCGGGTCGTCGTCGTGGTCCTCATCCTCGAGGTCGTCATCCTGGGCATCCAGTTCCTCACCGCAGCACTCATCGGTCGCCGCAACCCAATCAAGGCACTGCTCACCATGCTCCCGGCCTACCTGACGGCTCTGGGCACCTCCTCGTCAGCGGCCACGATCCCGGTCACCTTGCGTCAGACGAAGAAGAACGGCGTCTCCGACGCGGTGGCCTCCTTCACCGTCCCCCTGTGCGCCACGATCCACCTGGCAGGATCGACCTCGAAGATCTTCGCCTTCGCCTTCGCGATCGTCCTCACCCAGGGCCTGCACGTGAGCACCGCTCAGTGGATCGGCTTCATCTTCATGCTCGGCATCACGATGGTGGCCGCACCGGGCGTCCCCGGAGGCGCCATCGTGGCTGCCGCCGGTCTGCTGTCCTCCATGCTCGGTTTTGACAAGCAGCAGGTGGACCTCATGGTCGCCACCTACATCGCCCTGGACTCCTTCGGCACCGCCACGAACGTCACCGGTGACGGCGCCATCGCCATCATCGTGGACCGGATGGCCGGCGGCTCCGTCAACGACGAGGGCGACCCGGAGAACGTCCGTGAGCTCTCCTTCGACGGGATGGCCTACCTCAACGCGGTCAGCGTCGAGGGGGTCGTCAGTCCCGAGGAGCTCGAGGCCTCGGCCGCGGCCACCCGCTCAGGCGAGTAGAACCGAGTACATCGCAGTCAGCCGGTCGGGCGCCGGAAGTCAATGACTCCCGACGCCCGCCCAGTGTCTCGGCCTGAATCCGCCTGCGCCCGCCGCTGTCTCAACGACGGCCGATCAGTGTGCGCAGCGCTCCGGGCTCGGCCAGGAGCTTGGCCGGCGGCCCCGTCTGCACGATCGCCCCCGCGTCCATGACGACGACGTGGTCGGCCTGCTCGGACCACTGCAGGCGGTGAGTGATCTCAATGATCGTCGCCTGCGGAAGATAGGTGCGCACCCCGATGCGCACCCGCTCATCCAGGTCAGGATCCAGGTGCGAGGTGAACTCATCGAGGATGAGCACCCCGGGACGGGCCAGGAGCGCGCGGGCCAGTGCCAGGCGCTGGCGCTGGCCCCCGGACAGGGACTGGCCGCGCTCGCCCACAAGGGTGTCGTAACCGTACTCGAGGGCCTCGATGTCCTCATCGATGCAGGCCGCTTGGCACGCCCGGCGCACCTGGGCGTCAGTGGCCGACGGTGCCGCCAGGCGCACATTGTCCGCAATGGTGGCCCGCATGAGGTGGACCCGCTGATCCACCAGACCGATCTCCTGGTAGAGGCTGACGGCACGCAGGTCGCTCACGTCCTGGCCGTCGATGAGGATGCGGCCCGAGTCCGGCTCATCGAAGCGCACCGCCAGCTGGGCCAGTGTGGACTTCCCCGCTCCGGAGGCCCCCACGATGCAGGTCCACCGTCCGGCCCTGGCTCTGACACTGGCGCCGCGGACGGCCTGGGTGGCGGTGTTGGGGTAGGAGTAGGTGACGTCCTGCCACAGGACCTCGTGGGAGATGCCGGCGGTCAGCTCCTCATCGCCGTCGCGCACCTCCACGGGTGCGTTGACGACCTCCCACACTCTCTCGGCCGAGGCGAAGGAGGCATTGAGAGCGCTCGAGAGCTCCTCGACGCCGCGCACTGTCTCGGACAGCCGCAGCACCGCAGCGGCCGCCGCAGCCAGGAGGGGGACGCCTGCGCCCGAGCCGGTTGCCGGCTGCGTCGCGCCCATGGCGACGACGGCGATCGGTGCGCTCAGACTCGCCAGCTGGTTGAGGCCTCGGCGTACGGAGGCCCACTGCCCGGTTGGCCGTGCGGCACTGGCGATCTCGGCGTCGATCCTGGCCATCTCATCAAGACGCTCCTGGCTGCGCCCGTACCCGACGACCTCGCTCATGCCCTGAACGGTGTCGGTCACGTGCTGGGTGAGATCCGCTCGTGCCGCCGAGACTGAGCGGGAGGCATCCACCGAGGTGGCGAACCCCAGGCGGGGCACGATGAGCAGCTGGAGCACCACGAAGGGGAGCGCTGCCAGGGCCACCAGCCAGGACACCTTGAGACCGATAACCGTGAGCACCGTGATCGGCGCGACGACGGCGCAGACCGCCGGAGCGAAGGTGTGGGCGAAGAAGACCTCGATCCGGTCCACGTCCTTGGTGGCCCGCGACAGCAGGTCGCCCGAGCGCGACGTCGCGCTGACCCTGGGGGAGCGGGGGATGAGCGAGCGGAAGATCTGGCCTCGCAGCAGCTCGAGGGCCTTGAAGGCCACCAGGTGCCCCAGGAACTGCTCGGCGTAGCGCAGGGCCGCCTTGAGCAGGGACAGTCCGGCCATGACGGCCAGGACCGGCCAGATGGCCGGCACCGGTGCGTCCGTCGCCATCGCCAGACCCGTACGGGCCACGGCGTAGGCGCCCAAGGAGAACAGGGCCACGCCGCACAGCATGTCAGTGATACGGCACAGGGTGGAGCCCAGCAGTGGTGAGAGGACCGGGCGGGTGACCTGGAGCAGCCAGCGCACCAGCATCGCCCGCGGGACAGGTGCCTGTGCGGAGGCATCGGCCCGGCCGGTCCGGCTGCCCTGCCCCGAGTTGCCGGCTGCCTTTGAGTGGGGCGCCGAGGACCGTCTCGACTGGATCGATCGGATCATGCCCGCTCCTCCTGGTGATCGCCGTCGGTGGCCTCGGGGGAGGGCTCCTCGGTCTCGTGGGCCCCGGGCTGTGTGGCCTCTTGGGTGGGCGCTGCGCCGGCGGATCTGGGTGCCCCGGCTCCGCCCACCTCGTGGACCGCCCCGGCCTCGACCCTCACCGTCCGGTCCGCTGCGGTCAGCGCCCCGACGCGGTGGGAGATGGTGACGACGGTGCGGCCCTGGGCCAGCTGCTCAAGGGACTCCACGATGGCCGCCTCGCTGGCCAGGTCCACCTGGCTGGTGGGCTCGTCCAGGAGCAGCACGGGGCGGTCGGCCAGGAAGGCGCGGGCCAGGGACAGGCGCTGGGCCTGACCACCCGACAGCCCCAGGCCGGCTTCGCCAACCTGCGTCTCCAGCCCCTCGGGCATGAGCGCCACCTCCTTGTCGAGGCGGGCCACCTCCAGGGCCTGCCACAACTGCGACGGCGTCGCGTAGGGCTGGGCCAGACGCAGGTTGTCGGCGATCGTCCCAGTGAACAGCCAGGTCGTCTGCGCCACCAGCGCTGAGGCCGAGCGCACCTCATCCTGCGTCGCGGCGCTCAGCTCGGTGCCCTCGACGCACACGGACCCGCCACTGGGCAGCAGGTTGCCGGCGAGCATCGCCATGAGCGTTGACTTGCCCGCCCCCGAGGGGCCCACGACCGCCAGGCTCTCGCCGCGGCGCACGCTCAGGTTCACGCCCTCCAGCACCGGGTCGGCGTCCCAGGCGGCCTCGACGTCGTTGAGCACGATGGCGGCCTGCGCGCTCGCCGCGGGGGAGGTCCGGGCCGTGGGCCGAGTGGTGGAGCTCGGCAGGGGGCGCGACAGGATCCTGCCGATGGCGCGCTGGTTGGCCATCCCGCCCATGCCCACGTAGAAGAAGGCGCCCACGTGGTCCAGCGGCTCAAGGAGCACGTAGGAGGTCAGGACGATCGCCAAGGCGTCACCGACATCGATCACGCCGGTGGACAGTCGCAGCAGGGCCAGGCCAGCGGCCACGGTGATGAGGAAGAGCGAGAACAGGCCGTCGGTGAGCAGGATGACGAGCTGGTTGCCCGCCAGCAGCCCCATGACTGCGCGGCGGTTCGACTCCCCTTCCAGGCGCAGGCGTGCACTGGTGCGCTCCGCGGCCCGGGCCAGGGTGAGGGTCCGCAGACCCTGGATCGCGTCGAGGTACTCGGCGGCCAGACGCATCCGCGCCTGTCGGGACTCCGACGACGAGGCCCGCAGCCGCGAGTGGCACCAGGCGATGAAGGCCGGCACCACGACGACGGCCGCTGCCAGGACCAGAGCGGGAACGACGTCGACGACGACAGCCAGCTCGACGAGCACCAGCAGGGGCGCCGCTGCGGCAGCCAGCGTGGGGGCCAGGAAGGTCTGGCGGTAGAGGGCCACGCGCTCGGCGCCGTCGGTCAGCAGGGAGGCGGTCGCGCCGCTGCGGACGTCGGTGGCGCGCGCCGGCCCCAGCCCCAGCAGATGAGCCAGGGTGAGTCGGCGCAGATGCGCCTCCTCGGTGAGCGCACTGAAGCGGGCAACCCGCTGGGCCAGCAGCTGGCAGGTGGCGCTCACGGCGGCCGCGGCCAGAGCCTGAGCGAGCAGGCCCGTCGCAGGCGAGGAGCTCAGCAGGGCGCCCAGGACGCGTCCGGTGGAGATGAGGCACCACCCGGCTCCCAGGGCGCCCAGGAGCGTCAGGCCGAAGGAAAGGGCGCCTGCGCGACGCCCGGCGGGTGAGGAGACCACGGGGCGGGGCGGGGAGCCACGGCGCAGCAGCGCGAGGATGGGCGCGGGGGATCGGCGTGAGCTCATCACGGTCCTGGAGGCGAGAAACGGGCTGGGGGAGGCCCCCAGCGTATCGACCAGGATGGGATGTTGTCAGGGGCGGTGAGTATCTCGTTGGGATGATGGGCTACCAGGAGGAATCCCACCTCCATGACCCCAGACAGTGGTGAGAGTCACGAAACGCGGCGGATCGGTGTATTCACCTGCGCGAACGTCATAGCGTTGTCCTGCCGGGCTGCCGCCTGCGGCCCGCGACGACACACGTCTCGAAGGAGTCCTCGATGGCAAACGCTCCCGTCAACATCACCATCACCGGTGCTGCCGGCAACATCGGCTATGCCCTGCTGTTCCGCATCGCCTCCGGTGCCCTGCTCGGCCCGGACCAGCGAGTCAACCTCCGCCTGCTGGAGATCCCGCCGGCCGTCAAGGCCGCTGAGGGAACCGCGATGGAGCTGTTCGACTCCGCCTTCCCGACCCTGGGCAGCGTCGACATCTTCGATGACCCCAAGGCCGCCTTCGAGGGCGCCAACATCGCCTTCCTCGTCGGCTCCATGCCCCGCAAGGCCGGTATGGAGCGCGCCGACCTGCTCTCCGCCAACGGCGGCATCTTCGGCCCCCAGGGCGAGGCCCTCAACGCCGGCGCCGCCGAGGACATCAAGGTGCTCGTCGTGGGCAACCCCGCCAACACCAACGCTCTCATCGCGGCCTCGCACGCCCCCGACATCCCCTCCTCGCGCTTCACGGCCATGACCCGCCTGGACCACAACCGTGCCCTGGCTCAGCTGGCCACCAAGGCCGGTTGCCACGTCACTGACATCGACAAGGTCACCGTCTGGGGCAACCACTCCTCCACCCAGTACCCCGACCTGACCCAGGCCACCGTCAAGGGCGCCCCCATCACCGACATCCTGGCCGACCGGGCCTGGGTCGAGAACGACTTCATCCCGACCGTCGCCAAGCGCGGCGCCGCCATCATCGACGCGCGCGGTGCCTCCTCGGCCGCCTCGGCCGCCTCGGCCGCCATCGACCACGTGCACGACTGGGTGCTGGGCACCTCCGGGTCCTGGACCTCCTCCTCGGTCATGTCCGACGGCTCCTACGGCGTTCCCGAGGGCATCATCTCCTCCTTCCCCTGCACCTCGGAGAACGGCGAGTGGAAGATCGTCCAGGGTCTCGAGATCGACGACTTCTCCCGCGCCAAGATCGACGCCTCGGCGGCCGAGCTCGTCGAGGAGAAGAGCACGGTGGCCTCCATGGGGCTCATCTGAGTCCCTCCAGCCCTCCGGATCGGCGCTCGGGCTCGCCCTGAGATCCCGCTCGATCCCGACCCGTTCCTGGTACGGACCACCCCTGGGGCGCGGGGGACCGTGAGTCCTTGTCCGCTTCCGTCCTATGGTCCTCGCCGCTCACCTGAGCGGCGAGGACTTTTTTCACGTCTGTAGCGGATGAGGTGGGGAATGAATCTCCGTCATTGCTGGTATAGACCTGTAGCTCACGACCAGTACAATGATTGTTTACGCACTATGTGTTTGAGTTTCGCTCAGTTTAGGTCTACTCTCCTGGGGAGTTCAGATGACTAGACAACATCTGAGCTCCCAGCCCGCGGCAACGGTGCCGTGGTCATGAGACACCGTCGTTTCTAAGGAGCAGTCCCATGCGTCCCACCCACTACCTCTCCCGCCGCGCCGTGCTGGCAGGGCTGGGAACCACTGCAGTCGCCGCCACCCTGGCCGCCTGCGCGACCTCCGGCAGCTCCGGCTCGAAGTCCGGTGGAGCCGCCGGTGAAGGGGACGCCAGCCAGGTCGACGTCGTCACCTGGTGGTCGGCCGGCTCGGAGAAGCTCGGCCTGGACGCCCTGATCAAGGTCTTCAACCAGCAGTTCCCCAAGACGAAGTTCGAGAACAAGGCCGTCTCCGGCGGCGCCGGCAGCCAGGCCAAGCAGAAGCTCGCCGCGGACCTGGCCGCCAAGAACCCGCCGGACACCTACCAGGCCCACGCCGGCGCCGAGATCAAGGACCACATCGAGGCCGGCTACCTGCTGGACGTCTCCAGCCTCTACGAGGAGTTCAAGCTCAACGAGGCCTTCCCGGCCACCCTCATGGACCGCCTCAAGGACTCCGACGGCAAGATCTACTCCGTGCCCTCCAACATCCACCGGGCCAACGTCGTGTGGGCCTCGGTGCCCGCGCTCAAGGCCGCCGGGCTCGACCCGACCAAGCCCGCCACCACCATCGACGCCTGGATCGCCGACATGGAGAAGGTCAAGGCCGCCGGCCTGACGCCCATCACCATGGGCATGGCCTGGACCCAGCTCGAGCTGCTCGAGACCATCCTCATCGCCGACCTGGGCGTGGACGCCTACAACGGGCTCTTCGCAGGCAAGACCGACTGGGGCGGTGCCGAGGTCACCAAGGCGCTGGGGCACTACAAGACCATCGTGGGCTTCACCGACTCCTCCCTCTACACCGAGGACTGGGAGCCCGCCATGAAGCCCATCATGGACGGCAAGGCCGCCTTCAACGTCATGGGAGACTGGGCCGTGGCCGGCTTCGACGCCGCCGGCAAGAAGGCCGGCCAGGACTACGTCTACTTCCCGGTCCCGGGCACCGACGGCGTCTTCGACTTCCTGGCCGACTCCTTCACCCTGCCCGACGGCGCCAAGCACCCAGGCGGTGCCAAGAACTGGCTCAACGCCATCTCCTCCAAGGACGGCCAGATCGCCTTCAACACGGTCAAGGGCTCCATCCCGGCCCGCACCGACCTCACCGACGAGGAGAAGGCCAAGTTCTCCGACTACCAGCGCTCGGCCATGGACTCCTTCGCCAAGGACAAGATCGTCTCCTCCATCGCTCACGGCGCGGCCCTGCCGTCGAAGGCCACCAACGCGATGAACGACGCCCTGACCAAGTTCGCCCAGGGCGCCTCAGACGTCACCGCCCTGCAGGCCGACCTCAAGGCGGCTGCAGCCTCCTGACCGGTTCCCCGGGGCGGGGCGGGCCGTGCGCCCGCTCCGGTCCGCCCCCGTCCCCGGGGCCACCCTCCCGCCGATCACCCAGCCGGCGCTCATCACCACGACAGGCGGAACCCTTCCGTCACTTACGCATCAGGAGAACCTTGTGAGCACCAAGAGCGCCCCCGTGCGGCGCCGTCGGGCGAGCTGGAGGCAGTGGGGCCCGGGCCTCCTGCTCATCTCGCCCTCGATCATCCTCGTCGGCGTCTTCGTCTACGGGATGATCGGCATCAACATCAACACCTCTCTGCTGGACATGCACACCGCCGGCCAGGTCTCCGGACGCAGGGGGACCACCGTCGTCGGGCTGAGCAACTTCACGACCCTGTTCGGCAACCCGGACTTCCGCCACTCCTTCATCAACCTCATCCTGTTCACCGTCACCTTCCTGGCCGGCACCCTCGTGGTCGGCTTCCTGTGGGCCTGGCTCCTGGACCGCCCCATCAAGGGGGAGGGGATCTTCCGCTCCATCTTCCTGTTCCCCATGGCCGTGTCCTTCGTGGCCTCGGGCGTGGTGTGGCGGTGGCTGCTGAACTCTGCGCAGGGGGAGAGCGCCTCCGGGCTCAACCGCCTGTTCGAGATGACCGGCCTGCGGTTCCTGGAGAACTCATGGACCCAGAACACCACCTGGGGGATCCTGGCCATCGCGCTGCCGGCCGTGTGGCAGCTGGCCGGATACGTCATGGCGCTCTTCCTGGCCGGCTTCCGCGGCATTCCCGATGACCTGCGTGAGGCCGCCCGGGTCGACGGCGCCAGCGAGTGGCAGCTCTACAAGTCGATCATCTTCCCCCAGCTGACCCCGATCGCCCTGAGCGCCGTCATCATCATCGGACACATGTCCCTGAAGTCCTTCGACCTCATCATGTCGATCACGGACCAGCGCACCTACTCCACCAAGGTCCCGGCCATCGACATGTTCAACTTCATGACCGACAACGACTACTCCAACGCCGCCGCCGTCGGCACGATCCTGCTGGTCCTGGTCGCCGTCGCCGTCATCCCCTACCTCATCCACGACGCCAAGGGCAGGAGGTGAGCGACCATGACACAGGCACTCACGACGCGCAGTGCGCGCCGCCCCGGCTGGGGCCAGACCGTCCGCTTCATCCTGCTGCTGGCCTCGGTGGTCCTCGTCCTCATCCCGGTCTACGTCCTGCTGGTCACCTCCTTCAAGGGATCCGCCGACGCCGACCCCTCGCGCACCTGGTACCTGCCCGAGGTCTGGGTCACCAAGAACTGGTCCAACGCCTGGAACCAGCTCAGCGGCGGGCTGCTGCGCTCCCTGGCGCTGGTCATCCCCTCCTCGATCATCTCCGCGATGCTGGGCAGCGCCAACGGCTTCGTCCTGTCCAAGTGGCGCTTCCCCGGGGCCAACGTGGTCTTCACCCTCATCCTGTTCGGCATGTTCATCCCCTACCAGGCGGTCATGATCCCGCTCATGCGCCTGGTGACCAGCGCCGACCTGGGTTTCGGGATCCACACGCTGATTCTCATGCACGTCGTCTACGGCATCCCGATCACGACGCTCATCTTCCGCAACTACTACGAGACCATTCCCCACGAGCTCATTGAGGCCGCCCGGGTCGACGGGGCCGGCATGCTGCGCACCTACGCCTCGGTGGTCCTGCCGATCTCGGTGCCCAGCTTCGTCGTCGTCCTCATCTGGCAATTCACCTCCGCCTGGAACGACTTCCTGTTCGCCCTGTTCTTTGGCGGTGGGGCGCAGTCCGGGCCGGTGACGCTGGCGCTGAACAACCTGGCCCACGGCTCGATCCTGGCCGACTACGGGGCCTCCATGTCCGGGGCGCTCATCGCCTCGGTGCCGACCCTGGCGGTCTACATCCTGCTGGGCAAGTACTTCGTCGGCGGCCTCATGGCCGGATCCGTCAAGGGCTGAGACCGGCCCGGACCGCTCGCCCCGCGTCCTACGCTCCCGCCTGCTCTCGCATCCGGCTGCCGCCCCGGCTTGGGGATGGCAGCCGGATGTGATGTGATCGGGGCATGGCACGTCGCAGATCCAAGCGCCCCTACGGGCAGGGGCACATCCCCTTGAGCATGGACCGTCTCGCCTCCGTGCCGCGCACCCAGACCGGCCCCGGCGGCGCCGACTTCACCGTGCGCCACCTGCGTGGCGGGGACAAGTCCTACACCTGTCCCGGCTGCCACCGCGTCATCCCGGCCGGCACCGCGCACGTGGTGGCTTGGAGCAATGAGTCCCTCTTCGGAGCCGACCGCGGACTGGAGGAGCGGCGTCACTGGCACACCTCATGCTGGGAGCGGCGCCTCTGGTAGAGCCCGACGCCGGCGGGAGACAGCGGGGCAGCGGGGCTGAGAGTCACACGAGCGGTTCTTCGCAGCGCTCCTCCCAGCCCGGAAGCAGACGGTCCAGCGCGAAGCGCAGCGGCACGATGTCCCCGTCGCGTCCGCCCTCGCCGATGGTCATCGGCACCGGTTGGCTCTCGGGCCTGACACCGCGCAGGCGCTGCCCCAGGCTCAACGGCATCGACAGGACGTAGTAGCTCCCCTGCGTGTCGATGCCGACCGTCTCGTCGGCCCTCAGGTACCAGCCGCGCAACGGGGTTCGGGCGCTACCGCCCCCGTAGCCGCGCACCCGCAGAGGAACGTCCTCAAGGCCCTCCTTGCGGGCGACGGTGAGGAAGAGCCCCACGATGCGGGCGGCCCGGGCGTGCTCGGCATCCTGACGCTCCTGGAGCATGCGGGCCCGCTGCGCGGCCGCACGACGACGCGACGCCGCCCAGTCACAGTCACCAGAACCGCTAGAGCTGGTGGACTCGGTCTCGGACCGGGCGGCGTCGTCGACTGTCATGTCAGCGTCTCAGCGACGTCCTTTGCCCTGACGGGGGTGGCGGTTGGCAGAGTTGCCGGAGTTACCGGAGCCGTTGGAGCTCTTCCCCGGGGCCGGGACGTGCTCGATGCGAGCGGGGCCGCCCTTCTGGGCGTTCTTCGGGGCCGGCTGCTGGCCACTGCCTGAGGCCGCAGCGGCCTTGTTCGCGGCCGGCGCGGGGGCCGCCGAGGTGGCCGACGGCGCGGAGGAGGCGCTGCCCGAGGCGGCGGAGCGCGGGCTGCCGGCACTGCCGGACGCTGCCGGCTCTGCCGACTCCGCCGACTCCGTGGAGGGCGGCTCTGGAGCCGGAGCCGGACTCGACTCCTGAGGCAGGGCTGCGACGTGGTCGGAGAAGGTGGGGGCCTGGGGCAGTGCGCCTCCCAGGACGCCGCGCATCTCGGTGAGGTAGGCGGCGACCGAGTCGCGCTGGCGCTCAAGCTCCTGGAGCTGGCGGGCGGCCACCTGGGCGGTGACGTCGGCGTCCGCACGGGCGTCGCTGATGATCTGCTCGGCCTCGATGCGGGCCTGTGCCAGAGTCTCTTCGGCCTGGGTGACGGCCTCCTCCTGGCGCTTGCGGGCCTCGGCGTCGGTGCGCGCGCGGACCTCCTCGGCCCGGGACAGCGCCTCCTGCAGACGCTCCTCGGCCTCCTGGGCCTGGATCTGGGCCTGCTCCTGCATCTCGCGGATGCGCTCGCGCGTGGCCTCGTGGGCGTCGGAGTCCTCCTGGGCGGCCTGCTCGTGGGCCGCTGCGATCTCCAGGGTGGCCTGCTGGCGCAGCTCGGTGGCCTCCGCGCGGGCCGCGGCCGCCTCGTCGGTGGCCGAGCGACGCAGTGTCTCCGACTCGTTGCGCGCCGAGGTGAGGATCTCCTCGGCCTCGCGCTTGGCCTTGCCAACGGTCAGCTCGGCCTCCTGCTTGGCTGCGGAGAGGATTTCCTCGGCCTTCGCCGTGGAGGTCTTGTGCAGCTCGTCGGCCTCGGCCGCGGCCGCCTCGCGGTTGGCGGTGGCGTCGCGCTCGGAGGTGATGGCGATCTCGGCAGCCTGCTTGCGGGCCTGGGACAGGACCAGTGCGGCCTCGCGCTCCGCGCTGGCTCGCATCTCGGTGACGGCCGCCTCGGATTCGGCGGAGATCTGGGCGGCCTTGCGCGAGGCAGAGGAGACCAGCTCCTGGGCGCGGGCCTCGGCGTTGGCCAGAGCGGTCGAGGCTTCCCCCTGGGAGCGGGAGCGCAGCTCGCTGGCCTCTCGGCGGGCATCAGCGAGCAGGGTCGCCGCCTCCGAGGCGCTGCGCTCGGAGAGGTTCTTGGCGTTGGTCCGGGTCCGGGTCAACAGGGCGTCGGCCTCGGCGTTGGCCTTGGACAGGACGGAGGCGCTCTGCTCCTCGGCGCTGCGCAGCAGCTGCTCGATCCGTGAGCCCAGGCCGGCGTAGGTCGGCTTGTCGGACTCCCGCAGCCGGCGCTGAGCATCGGCCAGCTCGCCGGCCAGCGTCATAGCGCGCTGGTCAAGACTGGCCACCTCGCGACGCGCGTCGGCCAGCTGGCGCGAGAGCTGCTCCAGCTTCCGGTCGACCTGAGCGCGGTCGTAACCGCGCATCGTGATGGCAAACTCGCTGTATTCCTCAGCCACGTCGGGTTCCTCCTCCTGGCGAGCTGGGGACGCTCACCACCAGGGCAAGCCTAACGATTGGGTGTGATCAGGGCGGTAATCACAAAAGAGTGACCATACTCACAGAAAGCTGGTGGTGGTTCGGTTCCCGACCGAGCAGGAGGAGTCGCGGATGGATGCACTGGTGGACTGCTCGGGCGTGTCCGATCTCGTGCGCGCGTTTCTTCGCGCGTTCCCCCGTTTCCGCTTCGAGACCGCAGCGCCGCTCGACGGAGCGGCGAGGCCCTTTCTGCTGGCAGAACTCCGGGAGATATCGCTTCGCTCAGCGCGTGTCTGGCTGTGATCTTGCGCCGAGGTCGGTGCGGTCGCGGGGTCCATCATGCGATTCTGGTCCTAGGCGGGCGCACGGTGAGCGCTCGCAGCGATACCCGGCTCCGCAGCCGGCCGTCGTCCAACCGTCCGCGAGCATAGGAGATCCGCGTCGTGAGTCGACGTATCTTGAGCGTGGTAGTGACCGTCCTCGGGCTGGTCCTCGTCGCCCTGGCCGTTTGCTCGGCCACCATCTGGAAACCCGGCTCCAAGGTCGAGGCGAAGTTCGCCTCCGGCCCTTCTCAGCCCTACGTCATCACAGCCCCCGGGGTTCTCAGTGGTGCGGACTCTGACGTCACCGTGACGGCGAGCTCCTCCGACGGCAAGGACGTCCACCTCTTCGTGGCCAGGGCGGCCGACCTCGACGCCTGGATGAGTCCCGACGCCGACAACGCGCTGCCCTACACGGTGGTCACCAGTATCGACGCCGATGCCGGAACCCTGTCCTCCAGGGACGAGACCCAGTACTGCCCTCCGGCCAATGCCACTCCCGCTCCTTCCGCGGCGGCCTCCTCTCAGCCCTCAGCCTCCGCGCAGGCCGGCGGCTCGCAGTGCTCGGCGCGCAAGGCCAAGGGCGTGACCGCCTCGGGCTCCGACATCTGGCTGGGGGAGAAGACCGGCGGCTCGTCAGTCACCTTCAACACCGGCAAGGACGCCGACCGCGCCATGCTGCCGCGCAAGAACGTCGACGAGCAGATCGTCGTCATGGCCATGACCGACGGCAAGGCCCCGGCTCCCGGCCTGACCATCAGCTGGAAGCGCCAGGTGGAGACGCCCTGGTACTTCTACGGGGGACTGGTTCTGGGCAGCCTCTTCGTGCTCGTGGGGGCCTTCCTGTTCTTCATCGACCTCCAGCTGCGCCGCGCCAATGTCGATCGGCGCACCCGTTCGGCCGAGCGGGCGGCCCGCATCGCCAACGCCGACTCGGTCTCCACCCAGGGCATCCCCCAGGTGGACGATCCCGACCGACGGCTGACCCGCCGAGAGCTGCGGGACAAGGAGCGCGCCGAGGCCTCGGGCGAGCCCTGGACCGACCCGCGCACCGGGCGCGTCTACCTTGACGGCGTCGAGACGTTCTCCGCCCCCTCGACAGCTGAGGCCCTCCCCGCCGACTACTACGACGACGGCCCCTCAACCGGGCTCAGTGCCGGCTCCGGCAGCGGGTTCGGTGACGGAGCCGCGGCCTCCTACGGTGAGAGCCACGGCGGGCAGGGCGACCACGCGGTTGCCGGCCTTGCCCGAGGCGCGTCCGTCGTCCCAGGTCTTGATGAGACAGCCACCCGGCAGTACCGGGCCGCCCGGGAGCCGGAGGGCCTCCAGGACGGTGAGGCGCTGGCCATCACCTCGGATGCTGCCAACACCTCCGACTCATCGGCTCACTCCAACCCCCCGGCTCTCAGTGACGGCGTCGGCACCGGTGTCGGCGCCGGTCACATGGCCGTGGGCGCGGACCAGGTGGCCGACCAGCCCGCCGACGTCCCGGACTACTCCCGCTTCGCACCGCCGGAGCACCACACCAGCCACGTGGCGGGCGGTGATGATGCGCAGTCCTTCGAGACCGACACCGCCGAGTTCCAGGACGCGGCCTCCTTGGCCCCGTCGCAGGACCCCGGCCTCCAGATGCCGACCGGATTCGCCCAGCCGGAGGTGAGTGACGCGTCGCTGAGCTGGAGTGAGCAGGAGGTCGAGCCGGCGCGCGGCCCCGCCTTCTCCCCGAGCGGCTTCTTCGGGGACTCCTCTGCGACGTCGACCACCGTGTCCTGGCCCTCCTACTCCGACGGCGTCGAGCTGCCTCCCGAGGCCGACCCCGCCGTCATCCAGGCCGTCGACGCCGAGCCCCTCAGTGAGCCAGACCCCACCGCGGACCCCGACAACCAGGAGCGCGCATGATGTCCACCCGTCGAGCCTTTCTGAGCGCAGGCGGTGCCTCCGCCATCGCCCTGAGCCTGGCCGCCTGCTCGCGGTCTCAGCCCAAGACCGCCCAGACCGTGGCCTCCGGTACGCCGATCGCCGAGCCCGTCCTCAACGACAAGCAGCTCGCCGAGATCCTCCAGCGCGTCCAGACCGGCCTGGCGGCGGCGGACAAGGAGAAGAACGCGGACAAGCTCAAGGAGGTCATGTCCGGTCCGGCGGCGCGGATCCGTGCCGCCGAGTACGCCACCGCCTCCGCCAGCGGGAACGACTCCTTCATCCACGCCATGACCACGAAGATCCAGGGCGGGGGAGTGGGGCAGACCATCGGCTTCCCCCGTAACGCCGCGGTCGCCTCGGAGGGCGACAAGAGCGTCTCGATCATCTCCCTGGAGCAGGGCTCGGCCCGGGACCAGTTCAAGGTGTGGGCCTGGGTGCAGGGTTTCGCCGTGCAGGCGAGCATTCCCGTGCTGACCAAGCAGTCGGCCCAGCACGCCAAGCAGATGACGGCCGAGTCCACCGGGCTGGTCGCCACCCCCAAGGCGGCCCTCGACTCCTACGTCGATGCGCTCAACCACCCCGACGGTGAGAACGGCAAAGCCTTCCCCGATGACGATCTGCGTCGAAAGGTCCAGAATGCCCGAGCCACCGATCTCAAGTCCCTGGGCGAGGTCACCGTGACGGCGGTTCCCGGCCAGGACGGGTTCCAGGGCCTGCAGCTGGAGGAGGGGGACGGTGGGGCGCTGGTCTTCACCACCCTGACCTTCACGGTGGTCTACAAGCGCACCGTTGACGGCTCCGACCTCACCTTGCAGGGTGACGTCGCCGCCCACATGGGTGGCAACCAGAAGATCCTCGGTACCGTGACCGCCACCTACGACTCCATGGTGGCCTTCTCCATCCCCAAGGAGGGAAGCAACGAGAAGGTGACCGTTCTGGGCGCCGAGACGGCGCTCATGAAGGTGGAACGGGACGACTCCAAGACGCCGGCCCCCACGGCTTCGGCGTCGGCCAAGCCGTCCTGACCGCCTCCGGTCCCCGGCCCGGCTCCGTGACTGCTCGGAGTCGGGCCGCAGGCGCGCCCAGACCGGTGAGCAGCGTGAGGCCCGCCAACCGCGCCGGCGCCCACGGACACTGAAAGACCCAGACCAATGAAGCAACCGGGCTGCGGCCCGAGGAAGGCAGAGCTGCCATGAGCATGTTCGGCGCCGTCGACCTGTCCAGTTTCGCCCCCGCCACCAAGCTGGCCGGCTCTACCGGCGCCACCCTGAGCCCCACCGCCGGGGACCGCCCCTCAGGAGCTTCCGGGTTGCCGGTGCCGCTCGTGGTCGACGTCGATGCCTCCAGCCTGCGCGAGGCCGCCGAGGTCTCGACCCGGGTTCCCGTCGTCATCGTCCTGCACACTCCGCGCAGCCAGGCCAGTACCGACCTCGCCGCCGCGTTGGAGCAGCTCGCCGATCAGTACGCCGGCCGCTTCCAGCTGGCGCGCGTGAACGTGGATGCCGCCCCCGAAGTCGCCCAGGCCCTTCAGGCTCAGGCCATTCCCACCGTCGTGGCCCTCATCGCGGGCCAGCCGGTGCCGATGTTCCAGGGGACGGTGCCCCAGGAGCAGCTGCGTTCGGTCATTGACCAGCTGCTGGAGGTAGCTGCCGCCAACGGTGTCAACGGCACCATCGCCGTCGATGGCGCGGCTGGCGGTGACCCCCAGGCCGAGCCCGAGGAGACCGAGGTCGAGCGGGCCGCCCGCGAGGCCATCGAGGCCGGGGACTTCGCCGCCGCCGAGGAGGTCTACGCCCACGCCATCGCCCAGAACCCCGGCGACGACGACCTCAAGGTGGCCCGCAACCAGGTGCGCCTCATGGCCCGCCTGGACGGCCAGGACCCCCACGAGCTCCTCGCAGCCGCCGACGCCGCGCCCACGGATCTGACTGCGGCCCTGGCCGGTGCCGACGCCGCCCTGGCTCTGGGGGATGTCAACGCCGCCCTCGGCCGGGCCCTGGAGGCCGTGCGAACCCACGTGGGGGAGGAGCGGGAGACGGTCCGGCTGCGACTGCTCGAGCTCTTCGAGATCATCGGCTCCACCTCCCCGGAGGTCGCCCAGGCCCGCCGCCGCCTGGCCACCATGCTCTACTGATCCTCGGCGGGCTCTGCTGAGGACGTGGCAGCGCCCAGCGCATACGGAAAAAGGAGTGCCCCTCACCAATCGTGGTGAGGGGCACTCGCTCATGCCATGACGATCAGGCGATGGGCTCGGGGTCGATCTTCCAGACCTCGCGGGCGTAGTCGCTGATGGTGCGGTCGGAGGAGAAACGGCCCGAGCGGGTGATGTTCACCCAGGCCTTGCGCTGCCAGGCGCGGGTGTCGGCGTAGTCGGCCGCCATGGCGTCCTTGGTCTCGCGGTAGGAGGCGAAGTCGCCCAGGACGTAGTAGACGTCGGCCGGCTCGTGGGAGGCCTCCAGCAGGCTGCGGCGCAGGTCGGCGAACCAGCCCGAGCCGTTGTCGTCCAGGGTGCCGTCGGTGAAAGCGTCCAGGACGCGCTTGAGACCGGGGACGTTCTCGTAGTGCCACACGGGGTCATAGCTCTCACGCAGGGCGGGCAGCTCGTCCTCGGTGGCGCCGAAGATGTAGGCGTTGTCGTCCCCGACGGCCTCCAGGATCTCCACGTTGGCGCCGTCGAGCGTGCCCAGGGTCAGGGCGCCGTTCATCATGAACTTCATGTTGGAGGTGCCCGAGGCCTCCTTGCCGGCCATCGAGATCTGCTCGGAGACGTCGGCGGCCGGGATGATGTGCTCGGCCGGGGAGACGTTGTAGTTGTGGACGAAGACGACCTTGATGGTCTGGGAGACCACGGGGTCGTTGTTGACCAGGTCGGCGATGGCGTTGATGAGCTTGATGACGCCCTTGGCCCGGATGTACCCGGGGGCCGCCTTCGCCCCGAAGATGAAGACCCGCTTGGGGACCTGCAGGCTCGGGTCCTGCTTCATGCGGAAGTAGAGGTCCAGGATGTAGATGGCGTTGAGCAGCTGGCGCTTGTACTCGTGGAGGCGCTTGATCTGGACGTCGAAGATCGCCTCCGGGTCGATCTCGATCCCCTCGCGCTGGGCGATCCACGCGGCGAAGTCCACCTTGTTGGCGTGCTTGATCTCCGCCAGGCGGTCGTAGACGGACTCGTCCACGGAATCGGTGTGCTCGGCTAGGACGGAGAGATCCTTGACCCAGGCGTCCGAGCCGGTGACCTCGTCCAGGAGCGCCGACAGGCGCGGGTTGCACTGGCGCAGCCAGCGGCGGGGGGTGACGCCGTTGGTCTTGTTGTTGAAGCGCTCGGGCCAGATGGCGTGCCACTCGCCCAGGGTCTCGCGCTTGATGATCTCGGTGTGCAGCGCGGCGACGCCGTTGATGGAGTACGAGGCGTAGCAGGCGATCCAGGCCATGCGCACCTTGTCCCCGCAGATGGGGGCCATGTAGTCGATGGTGTCCTGCTCCAGGCCACGCTCGGCCATCTCCATGCGGAAGCGGCGGTCGATCTCGCGAACGATCTCGGTGATGCGCGGGAAGAGACGGTCGAAGATAGAGATCTCCCAGGTCTCCAGGGCCTCTGCCAGCACCGTGTGGTTGGTGTAGGCGAAGGTCTTGGTGACCACCTCCCAGGCCTCCTCCCAACCCAGGTGGTGCTCGTCCAGGAGGATGCGCATCAGCTCAGGGATGGCGAGCACCGGGTGGGTGTCGTTGAGCTGGATGGCGTTGAAGTCGGCGAAGCCGGTCAGGTCCTCACCGTGGTGGCTGACGTAGTTCTCGACGATCTGCTGCAGGGAGGCCGAGCAGAAGAAGTACTGCTGGCGAACCCGCAGGACCTTGCCCTCGTAGGTGGTGTCGTTGGGGTAGAGGACACGGGAGATGTCCGAGGTGCGCTCGCGATCGACGATGGCCTCGGTGAAGCGCTGGGAGTTGAAGGCGTCGTAGTCGAACTCCTCGAGCGGCTCGGCCTTCCACAGGCGCAGGGTCCCCACGTTCTTGGTGCCGTAGCCGGTGATGGGCATGTCGTAGGGGATGGCGCGCACGGTCATGTCCCGGTAGTGCACCAGGCGCTGGGCCTCCTCGTGGCGGATGACGAAGGGGTAGCCCTCCTCCATCCAGGGGTCGGGGTGCTCGGTCTGGAAGCCATCTTCGAAGAGCTGCTTGAACAGCCCGTAGCGGTAGAGGATGCCGAAGCCGTTGACCGGCAGGTCGAGGGTGGCGCAGGAGTCGAGGAAGCAGGCGGCCAGGCGTCCCAGCCCGCCGTTGCCCAGGGCTGCGTCGGGCTCCTGCTCCAGGACGTCGGAGAGGTTGACGCCGAAGGAACCGACAACCTCGCGCGCCTCGTCGACCATCCCCAGGTTGGAGAGGTTGTTGAGCAGGGCGCGGCCCATGAGGAACTCGGCGGAGAAGTAGTGCTCCTGGCGCCCGGCGCTGTACTTCTGCTCGGTGGCGTACCAGTCGTCCGCAATAGTGTCGACGACGGCGGCGGACAGGCCCTGCCAGACCTCCATGAGGGTGGCTGCGGTCTCGGGGCGACCGGATACGGCGCGCACCTGCGCGGGGGCGCTCGTGACCAGTTTCTGTGTCATTCTTCTTCCCTTGTCAGGCATCGTGGTCGCCGACTGCAAGAATTTTGCAGCGGACTGAAACATCGTACATCGACGGGGCCGGACCGACCGGAGCACGCAGAGTTACAGGGCACCGGAGGCCGCGCGCCTGTGCGAGACAGGGCCCAGACTACCGGCTTATAGGTGGTAGTGGTGGGTCGAGTTCAAGGTTCTGATCACGTTATGGGTAGCAAACCACGGTGGGGCGAGAGACTCATGCCTCTCGCCCCACCGCTGTACGTGTTTCCGGCCCGGGTCAGCCCTGAGCCGGGCGCAGGAAGACCGCTCCCATCGGGGGGACCCGCAGGCTCACGGAGGCCGGGCGCCCGTTCCAGGGCAGGTCCTCGGCCTCGACACGGCCCAGGTTGCCCACGCCGGAGCCGCCGTAGTCCTCGGAGTCGGTGTTGAGGACCTCCTCCCAGTCCCCGGCGAAGGGCAGGCCCACCCGGTAGCCCTCGTGCGGGGTGCCGGCGAAGTTGATGATGCAGACCATCAGGTCGGCCCGCCCGTCGGCGTCGGTGCCCTTACGCAGGTAGGACAGGACGTTGTGGTCGCCGTCGCCGGCCTCGATCCACTCGAATCCTCGGTGGGAGAAGTCCTCCGACCACAGGGCCGGCGAGCTCAGGTAGAGGCGGTTGAGGTCGCTGACCAGGGCGAGCAGCCCCTGGTGGCCGGGGTCGTCCAGGATCCACCAGTCCAGGGAGGTATCCGCGTTCCACTCGGTTCCCTGACCGAACTCCTGCCCCATGAACAGCAGCTGCTTGCCGGGGTGGGACCACTGGTAGGCGTACAGGGCGCGCAGGCCCGCCAGCTCCTGCCAGTGGTCGCCGGGCATCTTGGACAGCAGAGAGCCCTTGCCATGGACGACCTCATCGTGGCTCAGCGGCAGGATGAACTGCTCGGAGAAGGCGTACACGAGGGAGAAGGTCAGCTCGCCGTGGTGGTAGCGGCGGTTGACCGGGTCCTCTGCGAGGTAGCGCAGGGTGTCGTTCATCCAGCCCATGTTCCACTTCAGCCCGAAGCCCAGGCCGCCGTACTCGGTGGGGGCGGTGACGCCCGGCCACGCCGTGGACTCCTCAGCGGCCATGACGATGCCGGGGTTCTTGCGGTAGGCGGTGGCGGTGGCCTCCTGCAGGAAGCTGATGGCCTCCAGGTGCTCGCGGCCGCCGAACTGGTTGGGGTGCCACTGGCCGTCCTGGCGCGAGTAGTCCAGGTAGAGCATGGAGGCCACGGCGTCGACGCGCAGACCGTCGGCGTGGAACTCCTGGAGCCAGTACAGGGCGTTGGCGACCAGGAAGTTGCGCACCTCGTTGCGTCCGAAGTTGAACACGTAGGTGCCCCAGTCGGGGTGCTCGCCTCGCTGCGGGTCGGGGTCCTCGTACAGCGGGGTGCCGTCGAAGCGGGCCAGGGCCCACTCGTCCTTGGGGAAGTGGGCGGGAACCCAGTCCAGGATGACGCCGATGCCGGCCTGGTGGAGCTGGTCCACCAGGTAGCGGAAGTCGTCCGGGGTGCCGAAGCGCGAGGTGGGGGCGTAGTAGCTGGTGACCTGGTAGCCCCAGGAGCCGCCGAAGGGGTGCTCGGCCACCGGCAGGAACTCCACGTGGGTGAAGCCGGCCTCCTTGACGTAGGGGACCAGCTCCTCGGCCAGGCCGCGGAAGCCCAGCCCCTGGCGCCATGAGCCGATGTGGACCTCGTAGATGCTCATCGGTCCGCTGTGGGGGTCGGTGGCGGCGCGCTTGGCCATCCACTCCTGGTCCTCCCACTGGTGGAACTGGTCGGTGACGACCGAGGCGGTGGCCGGGGGGACCTCGGTGGCGCGGGCCATCGGGTCGGCCTTCTGGTGCCAGGAGCCGTCGGCGAAGCAGATCTCGAACTTGTAGCGCGCACCGACCCCGACGCCGGGCACGAACAGCTCCCACACCCCGGAGGAACCCAGGGAGCGCATGGCGGTGGCGGTGCCGTCCCAGTAGTTGAAGTCGCCGACGACGCGCACGGCGCGGGCGTTGGGGGCCCACACGGCGAAAGCGGTTCCCTCGATCTCGCCCATGGGGCCGTCGTAGTGCTTGATGTGGGCGCCCAGGACCTCCCACAGCTCCTCGTGGCGGCCCTCGGAGATGAGGTAGGTGTCCATCTCACCCAGGGTCGGCATGTAGCGGTAGGGGTCGTCGACGGTGGTGGTCTCGTCGCCGTAGGTGACTTTGATGCGGTAGTCGGGGATCTCCTGGCCGGGCAGGACCGCCACCCAGACGCCGTCCTGCTCATGGGTGGCCGGGTGGGTGCCGTCCTTGGTGACGACGACGACGTCGTCGGCAAGGTGGCGGACGGTGCGGATGGTGACTCCGTTCTCGCCGACGTGGGCGCCCAGGACCTCGTGCGGGTCGTGGTAGCGCGCGTAGGCGACGTCAGCCAGGATCCAGGGGTCCACGGGGACGGGGGTGAGGTCGACTGGGGCCTCGGAGCCGAGGTCCTTCTCAGGTGTGTTGGCGCTCATACAGCAACTCTTCCATGCGTTGGTGATTAACGGGTGCTTTTGGACGTCAAACCGATGGGGATGACGGGGATGGAGGATCGTTGCGTGCTCAGCCCTCCGTGTGCTTGGACAGGACCGACTCGATCCCCGCCATGGGGATGCCCAGCCAGTCGGGACGGTTGCGGGCCTCGTAGACGGCCTCGTAGAGGGCCTTGTCGAGCTCCAGGCAGGTCAGGACCGTCTGATACGAGGCCTCTGCCTGCTCCTCGGTGCTGGACACGGTCGGCGAGGGCTCCGGCGAGCCGGTCTCCTGGCGCCCCTGGCGGTAGCCCTCCTCGAAGGCGGTGCGCACGGCGGGGAGCCAGTCGGGGTGGGGGGCCTTGCCGACGGCGGCGGCGTAGTCGAAGGAGCGCAGCATGCCGGCCACGTCCCGAGCCGGCAGGTCGGGGTCGGAGCGCTGGGCCAGGGGGCGCAGGGGCTCGCCCTCGAAGTCCAGGACGTACCAGCGCTGCTCGCCGTCGATCTCGTGGAGAACCTGTCCCAGGTGGTAATCGCCGTGGATGCGGGTGGCCGGTTCCAGGGCGTCCAGCGCCTCGAGCCGGGCCAGAGCCCGCTCCACCTTGAGCTCCAGGGCGGGGATGTGGCCGGAGAGCTCGGGCACCTCCTCCAGCGCCCACCGGGCGCGCTTGCGCAGCGCGGCGGCGAGCTCGGCTGGCGAGGGGGGCCTGCTCGCGCCCAGGGAGGCGGCCAGGTGGTGGTGCATCTGCGCCGTCGTGCGGCCCAGATCGCGGGCCAGGTCGACGGCGCGGGCCCGCACCGGCCCGTCGACGTCGTCGGTGGAGGCCAGGGAGCAGAACAGCTCGAAGCCGTCGTCGGCCCGGGGCACGAAGCTGCATGCCACCGCCGAGTCGGTGGACTCCTCCAGGGCGGGCTGGCCGCAGCCGCCCATGCGCGTCCAGGTCATGGTGGACCAGGCCACCGGCGTGGGCACCCGGTCCCAGCCGCTGCGGGCCAGGGCCACCGACAGCTCCACGTCGGGATTGCGCCCGTGCTCCAGGACCCGCAGGAGCTTGACGATGAGGTCACCGGTGGCGGCGTCCTGCTCCCCAAGAGCCTCGGCGGGGTCGGAAGGGGCCGGCAGGATGACGGAGGTGTTGGACTGCTCCCCGGTGGTCACCCGCAGCCTCGGCGCCCGCTGGGCGATGGCCAGGGCTCCGGCCTCGTCCAGGACGGTGCCCGCCTTCAGGGCGTTCAGGGCCCAGGCCCGCCAGAAGGCCGGGTGGTGGGCGCCGTCGACGAGCGCCACCTGCGTGGGTGACCCCTGAGAGCCGGTGGTCACCAGCAGGCCGTGGTTGCCGGGTGCCTCACCGGGGGTGGCGAAGGAGTCGAGCGCCTCGGCGGCCTCCAGGACCACCGGTACGTGCAGCAGCACGGCGCTCCGGGCGCGCCCACTGTGCCCGGTGTGCTCACCGTGCCCGCTGTCGCCCCGCGGTGCGGCTATGACGAGGTCGCGCACGCCCTCCTCGGGTTCCCAGGAGGCGATGATGCGCAAGGAGCCCGGCACCGGGGCGGCGTCCCCCTTGAGCGGGAACCAGCGGCGCTGAAGCATCCACGGGCCCAGGGCCGCCAGGATCTCGGTGTCGCTGGGCCAGGTCGACGGCGCCCCGGCGCTGCGCAGCGGGGGCGCGGTCGACGCCGCGTTCTGTGCTGCCTTGGCTGCGGAGATGGAATCGGTGGGCATCAGGCATCCTCTCGGTGGGGCGGTTCTGGGCGGTATGGGTAGAGGTGGTGTCGGCCGGGGGCGCGGAGGATTGGGAGTCCCCCGAGTGCTCCGTGCCCCCGGCATTCTCCACGCTCTCCGGCGTGTCCCTGTCGACCGACAGCCAGTAATAGCCGCGCGCGCCCAGCGTCAGGGTGAGGCGGCCGTGTTCGTCGATGGAGGGGAAGGGGCAGCCGCCGAACAGGTCGATGGTGCGTCGCCCGGCCAGCTCGGGAACCTCGATCGTCACCGAGCGGGGCGTGGCCGAGAGGTTGGCGACGCACAGGAGGGTCTCGCCCCCCTGCCCTGGCTCCTCGTCGCAGCGCGTGTGCGCCAGGACGGCGTCGTCGCTGGTGGAGCGCAGGAGGAAGCTCCCGCGACCCAGCACGGGGTGGGCGCGGCGCAGGTGCAGAATCCGTCGGGTGAAGTGCAGCAGCGAGTCGGGCCGGGCCATCTCAGTGGCCACCCTCAGGTGCGCGTACCCAGGGGCCTGGATGAGCGGAAGCGTCAGGGCGCCGGGGTCAACCACGGAGGAGAAACCCATGTTGGGGGAGTCGTCCCACTGCATGGGGGTGCGCACGGCGTCGCGGTCCTCCAGCCAGATGTTCTCACCCATGCCGATCTCGTCGCCGTAGTAGAGGCAGGGGCTGCCCGGCAGCGACAGGAGTAGGGCGTAGGCCAGCTCCACCTCGGCGCGCGAGGCGTCCAGGAGCGGGGCCAGGCGGCGCCGGATCCCGATGTTGGCGCGCATACGCTCCTCGGGGGCGTACCAGGCGTACATCTGGTCGCGCTCGGCGTCGGTGACCATCTCCAGGGTCAGCTCGTCGTGGTTGCGCAGGAAGGTCCCCCACTGCCCGTGAGCGGGGATGTCGGGGGTCTTCTCCAGCACCCAGCGAATGGCCTCGGCCGAGCCCTGCCGCAGCGCGAAGAAGATGCGCGGCATGACCGGGAAGTGGAAGCACATGGTGCACTCGGGCACCTCCTCGGTGCCGAAGTACTCCACGACGTCCTCGGGCCACTGGTTGGCCTCGGCCAGCGTGATGGTCCCGGGGAACTCCCGGTCGAGCATCTCGCGGATCCCAGCGATGATCTCGTGGGTACCGGCCAGGTTCTCGCAGTTGGTGCCCTCCGACTCGATCAGGTAGGGGACGGCGTCGAGGCGGAAGCCGTCCACCCCGGTGCGCGCCCAGAAACGGATGACGTCGTGGATGGCCTCGATGACCGCCGGGTTGCGGTAGTTGAGGTCGGGCTGGTGGGAGAAGAAGCGGTGCCAGTAGAACTGGCCGCGCTCGACGTCGTAGGCCCAGTTGGACTCCTCGGTGTCCACGAAGATGATGCGGGCGTCGTCGTAGCCGGAGTCGTCGTCGGCCCACACGTAGAAGTCTCCGTAAGGACCCTCGGGGTCCGAGCGGGAGGCCTGGAACCAGGGGTGGGCGTCCGAGGTGTGGTTGACGACCATGTCGATGATGATGCGGATCCCACGCTGGTGGGCCTGGTGGACCAGCTCGCGGAAGTCCTCCATCGTTCCGTAGCGCGGGTCGATGGCCGTGTAGTCGGAGATATCGTAGCCTCCGTCGCGCCCGGGGGAGGGGTAAAAGGGCGGGATCCACACGCAGTCCACGCCCAGCCACGCCAAATAGTCCAGCCGGGAGATGAACCCGCGCAGGTCCCCGACGCCGTCGCCGTCGGAGTCGGCGAAGGAGCGCAGCAGCGCCTCGTAGAAGACCGCCGTGCGGAACCACTCGGGGTCCGGGCTCAGGCCGGGCCGGGCCTGAGCGGGCAGGACCGGTACGCCGGGGATCGGCGGTGCCACCGTCATCGGCATGGGGATCCCGCCGCTGGGGGTGGGCAGCGCCGCCATGGCCACGGTTCCGGCAGCGGCCAAGGGAGCCGCTACAGGGACACTCCCCGGCACAGGCTGGCCGAAAGGGCCGACCGGCACTGCGGCCTGCGGCTCGTTGCCAGCAGGCATCGGGCCGGTGCTCATCGGGTCCGTGCTCACAACGGCTCCACGGAGAAGACGTGGGCGACCTGCCCGGCGAAGGGATCAAGGCGTACGTAGTTCTGCCCCGACCAGTCGTAGGTGTCTCCAGTGAGCTCGTCGGTCACTCTGACCACCGGGCGTGAGGCATCCACCCAGCCCGGCAGGCCCAGGGCCTCCAGGTTGAGGTAGACCTCGCCGGCGCGCGCCCCGTGCGGGTCGAGGTTGACCACCGTCAGGACGACATCCTCCCTGCCCGTGGGGCTGTGGAAGGCATCCACCCGCTTGGAGTAGGCGAGGAGCTGGTCATCGCTGGTGGGGTGGAAGTAGATGTCCCGCAGCTGGCGCAGGGCCGGGTGGGAGGATCGGGCGGCGTTGAGACGGGTGAGCAGGTTCTCGATCCCGTTGCGACGGGCGGTGGCGAAGTCGCGCGGCTTGTACTCGTACTTCTCGTTGTCGATCTGTTCCTCATAGCCCGGGCGCGGCGTGGACTCGGCCAGCTCGTAGCCCGAGTAGATGCCCCAGGTCGGCGAGAGCGTGGCCGCCAGGACGGCGCGCAGCTTGAAGGCCGGCACCTTCCCGTTGGTCATGAAGGGCGTGAGGATGTCGTGCGTGGTGGGCCAGAAGGCTGGACGCAGCAGGTGGGCGGTGCCCTTGCTGAGCTCCATCATGTACTCGATGAGCTCTTGCTTGGTGTTACGCCAGGCGAAGTAGGTGTAGGACTGGTGGAAGCCGATCATGCCCAGGGTGCGCATCATGGCGGGACGGGTGAAGGCCTCGGCCAGGAACAGCACGTCGGGGGACTCGGCGTGGATCTCGGCGATGAGCCGCTGCCAGAAGGCCAGGGGCTTAGTGTGGGGGTTGTCCACCCGGAAGATCGTCACGCCGTGTGCGATCCAGGTGTGCACGACCCCCAGGATCGCCTGATAGATGCCCTCGGGGTCGTTGTCGAAGTTGAGCGGGTAGATGTCCTGGTACTTCTTGGGCGGGTTCTCGGCGTAGGCGATCGAGCCGTCGGCCAGAACTGTGAACCACTCCGGGTGCTCGGTCACCCACGGGTGGTCCGGGGAGCACTGGAGCGCCAGGTCCAGGGCCACCTCCATACCCAGCTCACGCGAACGGGCCACCAGGGCGTCGAAGTCCTCGAAGGTGCCCAGGTCGGGGTGGATGGCGTCGTGCCCGCCGTCGGGGGAGCCGATGCCGTAGGGGGAACCGGGGTCACCGGGTTGGGCCGTCAAGGTGTTGTTGCGACCCTTGCGGTTGGTCAGGCCGATGGGGGAGATGGGCGTGAGGTAGAGGACGTTGAAGCCCATGGCCGCGATGCGGTCCAGCCGCTCGGCCGCGCTGCGCAGCGTCCCCGAGTGCCAGGTGCCGTCCTCGTTGACCCCCGAGCCCAGCGAGCGCGGGAAGATCTCATACCAGGAGCCGATCAGGGCGCGCTCGCGGTCCACCTGGAGGGGGTACTCGGCGGAGGGGGAGACGTGGTCGCGCAGCGGCAGGCGCTCCAGGGCGGCCTTGACCGAGTCCGACATGCCCGCAGCCAGGCGGTCGGCCACGGGGTTGGAGGGGTCGCGCATGATCCATACGGCGTCGTTGAGGGCCTTGATGCCCTCCTCGTCACGTCCCTCGATGGCCACCGCCCGGTCCAGGACCCGGGCGCCCTCCTCCAGCATGAGTTCGACGTCGATCCCGGCGGGCACCTTGATGCCGGCGTCGTGACTCCAGGTGGCGTACGGGTCCGACCACCCCTCGACGCGGAAGCGCCAGTCCCCGGGGGCGTCGGGCGCCACGGAGGCCTCATAGCGGTCCAGTCCCGGGGCGATGTCGTGCATGCGGGCGCTCGGGCCGTCACTGCCGTCGGGACGCACCAGCACCGCGGTGGCGCCGTAGCAGTCGTGCCCCTCGCGGAAGACGGTGGCGCGGATCGGGATGACCTCGCCGACGACGGCCTTGGCCGGCCAGCGCCCGTCCTCGACGACGGGAAAGACCTCCGTGACCGGGATCCGGCCGATCAGCGAGAACGGGGCCGGCTGTGGCGCCGCGGAGCTCGCGGACGGCACCGCCGGCGTGGTCTGCGTCCCGGTGCCCTGGGCGGGTGCATCGGTGGGAGCGGCAGAGGACTTGGAGGGACGGGTGGACTGCTTCTTGCCGGCCATCGGCGTCGTGTTCAGAGTCACAGGAACAAGACTACGATGAGAAACGAGCTGAGTCACATGCCGGCTCGCAGGGCGCGGATCGGCCCGGTACGCGCGTCGCGAACCGGGCCGATCGGGTGGCTGGGCAGGTCGGTTCAGCAGCCGACAAGCCGTCAGTAGTTCATCTGCATGGCGGTGCGGACGTCGTCGAGCGTCCTGGTAGCGACCTCGTTGGCCCGAGCATTGCCCTGCCGCAGGACCTCCAGGAGGTAGTCCTCGTTGGCCGCCAGCTCGGTGCGACGGGCCCGGATGGGGGCGAAGAACTCGTTGACGGCCTCCGTGGTGACCTTCTTGAGCGTGCCCGCCCCGCCGTCGCCGATGCGCTCGGCGATCTCCTCGGGAGCGCCCGCCCCGCACAGGGAGGCCAGCATCAACAGGTTGGAGACCTCCGGCCGGGTGACCGGGTCATAGGTGATGACGCGCTCGGAGTCCGTCTTGGCCTTCTTGAGGGCCTTGGCGGTCTCGTCGGCGCTCATGCGCAGCTCGATCGTGTTGCGGCGCGACTTGCTCATCTTCTCCCCGTCCAGGCCCAGCAGCATCGGGGCCTGGCTGAGCAGCGCCTCGGGGCGGCGGAAGACCGGGTGGTCCTTGACCGCCCGCCCGTAGCGCTTGTCGAAACGCTGGGCGATGAGCCGGGCCTGCTCCAGGTGGGGGAGCTGATCCTTCCCGACGGGCACGAGGTTGGCCTGGCAGAAGAGGATGTCGGTGGCCTGGTGGACCGGGTAGGTGAGCAGCAGGCCGCTCATGGCCCGCCCGTCGGTGGCCTCCAGCTCGGACTTCACCGTGGGGTTGCGGTGCAGCTCGGACTCGGTGACCAGGGACAGGAAGGGCAGCATCAGCTGGTTCTGGGCCGGGACCGCCGAGTGGGCGAAGATCGTCGAGCGCTGCGGGTCCACGCCCACCGCCAGGGCGTCGGTGACCAGGGACAGGACCCGCTCGCGAATGGGGCCGACGCCGTCGCGGTCGGTGATGACCTGGTAGTCGGCCACGAGGATCCAGGTCTCCACGCCCGCGTCCTGGATCGTCTTCCAGGAGTGCATGGTGCCGAAGTAGTGGCCCAGGTGCATGTTCCCGGTGGGGCGGACCCCGGTGAACATCCGGTAGCGGCCGGGGTTGACGGCGATATCGGCCTCGATCTCGGCGGAGCGGGCGATGGATCGGGCCAGGGAAGCGTCATTGGTGGCGTTGGCCAGGGCCTCCTCGGCCGCGGTGGGAGTCTGAGTCATGGCCTCATCCTAGGGGGTGGTGGTGCTGTGACGGACTGGGGCAGGCGTTGCCCGGCCCCGGGCTCAGTCATCGGAAGGCTGAGTGGCCAAGGCGCGCTCCAGCTCCTGGCGGGCCTGGGCGACGCGCTCGGGAGTGAAAGAGCTGTCATGACTGATCAGGGCCAACCCATCGAGGATCTCGGCACCGTAGCGGTGCCCGTGCCCAGCAGGCACGTTCATCGCCCGCGGCAGGTCCGCGCTCACTTGGAAGAAGGTGATGTAGGGCATCCAGCGCATGGTGGGGGAGCGATCCTTCCCAGGCTGCTCCCGTAACCAGTCCGGTGTCTGACGGATCAGCCTCGGCGACCACCACACCACCGGGTCGCTCGCATGCTGGATGTAGAGGATCCTCTGGTCTCCCCAGGTGGTGTCGCCGGCGAAGGCCTCCATATCCTCCTGGTCCTGGGCGAAGCGCACCGTCAGGCCGGCCGAGTAGGTGGGGTCTACCTCCTCCGTGCCCGGATCGCGCCGCGTCACCAGGTCTTGCCACAGTCTCGAGGAGTTGGGCGGGCCCGCCCACAGGACGCCGTCGACCGAGTCCAGGACGTCGGCCAAGCTGTCGAAGGCGGCTTCACCGGCCAGCACTCCCATCGACTCCCCATACAGCAGCAGCCGGGGTCGGTCGCCTTCTGGAAGCGTCTTCCACCAGGCCACGACAGCCGTCACCAGCGCCTTGCCGGAGGCCCGGGCCCTGTCGGTGTCGGCGATGAACTGCACCCCTGAGGGCAGGTAGGAGTACTGGGCGGCCGCGATCGCCGTATCGCCGTCGTAGAGCACCTCCAGTGACAGAGCCGCCACTGGGTCCACCCAACCGGTCCCCGTCGTCGGGGCGATCATGATCGCCGAGCGGGAGGCCGCCCCGGTGCGCTTCAGCTCTTCGACGACGAGTGCGGCCCGTGCCTGGTCACTCCCCGCGCTCTCCAACCCGGCGTAGACGCGGATCGGCTCACTGGCCGGCCGGGAGGTCACCTTCTCAAGGCCCTGCGCGTTCAGGCCCCGGCCCACAAAACGCTTGCCATAGGCCCCCAGGGACTCCCACGCCACGAGAGACTCCGGCGAGCCCGAGCGCTCGGCCGCCGTCGGCCGCGGCGTCGAAGGCGGATCCGCACTGTTGCGCACGGAGAAGGCCGACTCCGCGCCCCGGATGATGATGCCCGGGATCGTCTGGTTCACCAGCGTGAATACCAGCACGAGCACGATGATCCAGGAAGATACCGAGCGCACCGGCAGTGGCAGTCGCTGAGGCAGGTGCCGCTTCAGCCAGGCCTCCAGGCGCAGGAAGCCGCGCCCCACCATGACCAGGGCCATCCAGATGCTGAAGCCCACGGGGAAGACCAGCAGGTACTGCGCGGGCGTGTAGGCGCGGTAGTCAGTCAGGGAGGCCACCTGCTGCTGCCAATGGACCGCCTGCAGCAGGATCGCGTTGAGTCCTAAAACCACGATAACACTCAGCGTGAACTCCACCCGTCGCCTCCAGCGAGGCACCCAGGACGGCAGACTCCTGCCACTGGCCTCCCACAGGATCTGCACCACCTTGCTCACCCAGGTACGCCAGTTCCACGACAACCAGACGCCTACGAGGTAACCGGTTGCCGCGCACAGCCCGCAGGCCACCCCCTGGAAGAGGATGTCGCGGGGGATGAGCGACGGTGTCAGTGCCAGGACGAAGAACACTGAGCCCAGGACCAGTCCTGCCAGGTCCGGCCGCAGACGGTCCCAGGCGCGTTCAACAGGGGGAGGAAACGTCAGCATCGGGCACCAGCCTATGCCGAATCAACTGTCTGGTGCGGCAGCCCTAGCTGGCACCGACCGCCTCGGTCTGTTCGGTCTGGGGACCCGCCTTGAGGGTCTCGAGCGACTCACCGGAGAAGTAGACCCGCAGAGACAGCGCCTCCAGCATCGTCGTGTCACCCGGGCGGTCGTGATGGCAGTCCGTGAGACTCTCAACGGTGTGACCCTCAGGGCTGCCCGCCACGGTCTTGACGTCCTTGACCTCGCCGGCGTCGTCCGTCTCGATGATGACGTCGGTCTGAGTGTCTTGGGGGCTTCGGCTCACGCGCCGCGCCTGGGAGAAGGGGGCGGTATGAGGCTGGGGGACCGCCCAGGTCGAGTCCCAGGCCAGGTGCCAGTCGGTTCCGCGCCCCTCGGGCAGGACGACGTCGACCTGGTCCAGGGCGCCGTTGATGACCACGAGCATGTCGTCGTCGTCCCAGGGACGGCCCGAGCGCAGCATCTGGACCACGCGAGTGAGCGGGTCGTGCCAGGAGTCCCCGTCCATCGGTGCGGCGTCCGCCCGGTACCAGGCCAGATCCGCGATCGTGTCACCGTCAAGGACCTGCCCGGTCGCGAAGCGCGAAGGGCGCGCCACCGGGTGGGTGTGGCGCAGGTGGATGAGGAAGCGCGTCGTGGCGACCAGGTCGCGCTGCCAGACCTCCAGGTTCCAGTCCACCCAGGAGAGCACGGAGTCCTGGCAGTAGCAGTTGTTGTTGCCCTGCTGGGTGCGCCCCATCTCGTCGCCGGCCACCAGCATGGGGGTCCCGGCGCTCAGCAGCACGGTGGCCAGCAGGTTGCGCATCGACCGGCGGCGCAGCACCTCGATCGGACCACCGTTGATGCCCTCGACGACGTCTCCCTCAAAACCGTGGTTCCAGGAGCGGTTGTTGGAGTTGCCGTCGCGGTTGTCCTCCTTGTTGGCCAGATTGTGCTTGTGGTCATAGACCACCAGGTCACGCAGGGTGAAGCCGTCGTGCGCCGCCACGAAGTTGACCGAGCCCAGCGGGCCGCGACCGCCGGGGAACTCCCCGTGGCTGAACAGGTCCGCGCTGCCCGACAGGCGCGTCGCCAGGTCACGCAGGTCCGAGCCCAGACGGCCCTTGGAGATCTCTGAGGCGTCGCGCAGCCAGAAGGAGCGCGTGGTGTCGCGGAAGTGGTCGTTCCAGTCCTGGAAGGGCTCGGGGAACTGGCCGGTGCGCCAGCCGCCGGGCCCCACGTCCCAGGGCTCGCTGATGAGCTTGACGGTGCTGAGCACCGGGTCCGTGGCGATCGCCGTGAGCAGCGGGTGGCGCGGCGAGAACTCCGCGGCATGGCGGCCCAGGGTGGTGGCCAGGTCGAAGCGGAAGCCGTCGACGCCGACCTCGGTGACCCAGTAGCGCAGCGAGTCCAGGGCCAACCGGATCGCCCCGGTGGCCCGGAAGTCCACCGTGTTGCCGGTGCCGGTGACGTCCATGTACTGCGCCGGCAGGTAGGGGGCGTGCAGGTAGTAGTCCAGGTTGTCCAGGCCGCGCAGGCTCAAGGAGGGGCCGTCGACACCGCCCTCGCAGGTGTGGTTGTAGACGACGTCGAGCACGACCTCCAGGCCGACCTCGTGGAGCATGGAGACCATGCCGCGCACCTCGTCCAGGACCGCCTGTGGGCCGGCTGCACGCGCCGCGGCCGTGGCGTAGGAGGGCTCGGGCGCGAAGTAGCTGAGAGTGGAGTAGCCCCAGTAGTTGGTCAGGCCCCGCTTGATCAGGAAGGGCTCACTCACCGAGGCGTGGATCGGCAGCAGCTCGATCGTGGTGATCCCCAGGCCCTTGAGGTGCTCGACCGTCACCGAGTGGGCCAGCCCCGCGTAGGTGCCGCGAAGATCCTCGGGCACGCCCGGCAGCAGGTAGGTCAGGCCCTTGACGTGGGCCTCGTAGATGACGGTCCGCTCGCGAGGCACGCGCGGCCCCGGAACCACCGGGAAGGTGTCGCCGGTGACCACGCCGACGGCGGTGGCGCCGGCCGAGTCCAGGTGCGAGGGCCTCCAGGGCTCGGCCGCCGGAACCAGGTCGTCAGTGACCTCGTGGGCGTAGACAGCCGGCCCCAGATCCACTCGGCCGTCCAGGGCGCGGGCATAGGGGTCCAACAGCAGCTTGTGGGGGTTGTAGAGCAGGCCCTCGTGCGGGTTCCAGGGCCCGTAGGCGCGGTAGCCGTAGCGCTGACCGGCTCCGACGCCGGGGACGTGGGCGCTCCACAGGCCCCGCGAGGGCCCGTGCATCCCGATCCGGGTCTCCTCCACCACGGCGCCGTCGGCACCCATGGTCAGCAGGCACAGGTCCACGGCCGTGGCGTGCGGGGCGTGGACCGCGAAGTCCGCGCCGTCTCCGTTCAGAGCGACGCCCAGGCTGTGGTCGGGAGCTGCTGGCAGCTCGGCGCGCGGTGCTGGGGCGGGCTCTGGCGTCGAAGACATGGGCCCATTGTCCTGGCGGCTGCCGGTTGCTACCACTTGAGGGGTAGTGAGGTCTCCCTCGTAGGAGTGCGCCGCGTCGCGTTTAGGCCACCGGGCGTGACGGCGTCGTCATCATTTCGTCGTTCCGATCCTTGTCCTGACGCCGTGTCAGGGTGACTGAGCGCTCAGTGGTGAGATGCCGCTGTTATGGCAACCTTGATCCCATGAGAATCGTGGTCTGCATCAAGCACGTTCCCGACGTGCAGTCCGAGCGCCGCATCGAGGACGGTCGACTCGTGCGCGGCGAGGAGGATGTCCTCAACGAGCTCGACGAGAACGCCGTCGAGGCCGCCGTCACCCTGGCCGAGGAGGCCGACGGCGAGGTCATCGCCCTGACCATGGGGCCTGAGGACGCTGAGGACGGGGTGCGCCGCGCCCTGCAGATGGGGGCCGACTCCGGGATCGTCGTCGCCGACGACGACCTGGCCGGAGCCGACGTCGTCACCACCGCCCGGGTCCTGGCCGCCGCCATCGAGCGCATCGGCGAGGTCGACCTGGTTGTCACCGGTATGGCCTCCCTGGACTCCATGACCTCCATGCTGCCCGGCGCCCTGGCCGCCGCCCTGCACCGTCCGGCCCTGACGCTGGCCAACCACCTCGAGGTCGACGGCGGCGTCGTGACCGTCACCCGCACCGTGGGCACCGTCCGCGAGGTCCTCAGCGCTGCGCTGCCCGCGCTCGTCAGCGTCACCGACCAGGCCAACGAGCCCCGCTACCCCAACTTCGCCGCCATGCGCGCCGCGAAGAAGAAGCCCATCGACTTCTGGGACGCCTCCGAGCTCGGCCTCCAGATCGCCGAGCCGGCTGTCACCGTCGTCGACGACGAGGCCCGACCCGCCCGTGAGGCCGGCATCATCCGCACCGACGCCGGGGAAGCGGGCCGCGAGCTCGCCGCCTGGCTCGTGGAGAACAAGCTCGTCTGACGGCCGGCCGCAGCGCCCCCACGTCCCCCAGCCGGGGCGCTGGATGCCGTAGCGCCGCCCGTCCGCCTCATACCACTCGCGAAAGAAGCTGATTCCCATGCTCGATGCCCCCCTGCTCGTCCTCGTCGACCTCGAGACCACCGAGGCCGCCCCCACCGGCCCCAGCCTGGAGCTGCTCACCGCCGCTCGGGAGCTGACCGGCGGCGACGTCGTCGCCCTGGCCCTCCAGCACCTGGGTGAGGCCGCTCGCGCGGCCCTGGCCGGTGCCGGCGCCACCCGCCTGCTGACCGCCGACCTGGGTGAGGCCGCCCACCTGCCCGCCACCGCGGCCGACGCCGTCGTGGCGGCCGCCGGCACCGTCCAGCCCGCCGCGGTCCTGGTCGTCTCCGACTACCGTGGCAAGGAGCTGGCCGGGCGGGCCGCCGTCGTACTCGGCTCGGCCTGCGTCTGCGACGTCACCGCCCTGGAGGCCGCCGGCGCCGAGCTACGCGCCTCCAAGCTGGTCCTGTCCGGCTCCTGGTCCACCACCGCCGGCGTCGCCTCGGGCGGCAGCGCGCCGATCATCGCCGTGCGCCCCGGGATCGCCGAGGTCACCACGGCCGAGGGCGCGCCCCTGACGGCCGAGCCCCTCGAGGTCCCCGTGAGCGCCGAGGCCGCCGCCGTGCGCCTCGTCTCACGCGAGGCCACCTCCGTCGCCTCCGGCCCGGCCCTGAGCGAGGCACGCACCGTCGTCGTGGGCGGCCGCGGTGTGGACGGCGACTTCGACCTGGTCCGCTCCCTGGCCCAGCCGCTCGACGCCGCCGTCGGAGCCACCCGCGTGGCCTGTGACGAGGGCTGGATTGAGCGCAGTGCCCAGATCGGTCAGACCGGCGAGACCATCTCTCCGCGCCTGTACATCGGCCTGGGCGTCTCCGGCGCCGTCCACCACACCAGCGGCATCCAGGGGGCCGGCACGGTCGTCGCCATCTGCGACGACTCCGAGGCTCCGATCTTCGAGATGGCCGACTTCGGCGTCGTCGGCGACGTCACCGAGGTCGTGCCCCAGCTCGTCGAGGAGCTCGCCAGGCTGCGCGGCTGATACGGCAACGGGTGGACGGACGAGGCAGCACCGATCGATCTGTGGAGGCAGGAAGATGACCGCAGGATCGAGCGGACGGCCTGCGCCTGAGACGAGTAAGGCGCTGCGTCCTGCCGCTGAGGAGCGGTGGGCCGATGAGCTGGCCGCCCTGGCGGCCGCCGACGCCCAGCGCGGCGCGGAGATCCCCCGGGGGTGGCGCCTGTCGCCGCACTCCGTGCGCGCCTTCATCGTCGGGGACGAGGATCTCGGTGTCACCCGGAAGTTCTACGGGGACGACCCGCTCGTCGACCGGGCGATCGTGACGCTGCTCGGACGCCAGGGCCTCATGCTCGTCGGCGAACCGGGAACCGCGAAGTCCATGCTCTCCGAGCTGCTCGCCGCAGCGGTCTGCGGCGCCTCGACCCTGACCATCCAGGGCTCTGCCGGCACCACCGAGGACCACGTCCGCTACTCGTGGAACTACGCGCTCCTCATCGCCGAGGGCCCTACGCGCAGGGCCCTGGTGCCCTCGCCGGTCTACCAGGCCATGGAGCAGGGCAGCATCGTGCGCTTCGAGGAGATCACTCGCTGCCCGCCCGAGATCCAGGACACGCTCGTCTCCGTGCTCTCCGAGAAGCAGCTCATGGTCCCGGAGCTGGGAGACGGCTTCCGCGTCAGCGCGGCTCAGGGATTCAACGTCATCGCCACCGCGAACCTGCGTGACCGCGGCGTCCACGAGATGTCTTCCGCGCTCAAGCGGCGCTTCAACTTCGAGACGGTGCGACCCATCACCGACCGAGCCTTCGAGGCCGAGCTCATTGAGCGTGCCCTGGACGCCGAGCTCGGCGAGCAGCGGGCGCCCATGAGCCCCCAGGTACTCGACGTCCTGGTCACCGCCTTCGCTGACCTGCGCACCGGGACCACGCAGGCCGGTACCCCGGTCAAGCGCCCCGAGACCGTCATGTCCACCGCGGAGGCCGTCAACGTCGGTGTGGCCGCGTCGTTGAGCGCCCGCTACCTCGGCGACGGCACGGTCAGGGCCTCCGACATCGCCCGCCAGATGGTGGGAGTAGCGCTCAAGGGCGAGGACGAGGATGCCACGCGCATCCGTTTCTACCTCGACTCGGTGGTGCGTGAACGGGCCGAGAGCAGCGCCGAGTGGAGAGACTTCCTGGTTGCCTCCCAAGGACTGTGGGAGTGAGCGCTCCGACGACGCAGGTTCCCGCCCGGCTCCAGCGCGCCTTGGACGCCCAGCGGCGCTGGGGCGAGGCGGGCGTTCACCTCGTCCCCGTCCGCCACCACTCGCCCGCCTGCGCCCTGGCCCTGTCGGCCCTTCTGGAGGAGGTGCACCCCACCGCGGTCCTCATCGAGGGGCCGGTCGAGTACGCCGCCCTTTTGCCCTCCCTTCAGGACCCGCGGACCGTTCCGCCGGTGGCACTGCTCTCCCTGGGGGAGCGCACCGCCTCCTACTACCCGCTGGCCGAGTTCTCCCCGGAGTGGGTGGCTCTGCGGTGGGCGGGGGAGCACGGGGTCGAGGCCGCCTTCATCGACCGCAGCGCCTGCCTTCGAGAGGATGACGATTCTCGCGGCGATTCTCGCGGTGATGCTCGAGGCGGGGTCGCCCGCACGCTCCAGGCCGAGCGGTACCTAGCGCGCTCGCGCAGCCTGGACGCCCTCGCCCGGCGCCTAGGCTGCCGGGACCACGACGAGGTCTGGGAGCACCTCTTCGAGGACCGGGCCACCGCCGATATCCGATCCTGGCGGGGCTTCTTCTCCGATACCCTGGCGTGGGCGGGGCTGGCCCGGCTCGACGTTGAGCGTGAGGTCCTCGATACCGACGGCACCCACGCCCGCGAGGCCGTCATGGCAGCCGCTCTGAGACGACATCTGCCAGAATCATCCGCATCGACTGGTGTCGGCGAGACGAACGCCGCTGCTCCGGCCGCCCCGGTCGTGGTTGTCACCGGGGGCTTTCACACCATGGCACTGCTCGACTACCTCGACGCGACCGAGCACGCCGCATGGCTGCCCGAGCCGCAGCCCCAGCCCGGCGGGCCGGCATGGCTCATCCGCTACGACTACGCACGCCTCGACGCCCTGCGCGGATACGGCGCCGGCATGCCCTCGCCGGGCCTGTGGCAGCGAGCCTGGCGGGCCCGCACCGGGGCCGGTCCTCTTGCACGCAGCGGCACAGGCTCCCGACGACCCACGCGGCGCACTGCCCAGACGACCCAAGAACCGGCTGAGGCTGCCCGAGCCTTCGCCACCACCGTGGTCATCGACGTCGCCACCGCCCTGCGGGGGCTCGGCGAACCACTGGGGACCGCCCAAGTGCTCGCCACCGTGGAGCAAGCCATGGGACTGGCCGCACTGCGCGGCCGGGCATGGCCCGGACGCTGTGACATCCTTGACGCCCTCACCAGCTGCCTGGCCAAGGACGAAACCGGGCTATCGGGCAATCTGGGAGCCGCCGTTGACTCCGTCCTTGCTGCCTCCGACGTGGGAGAGGTGCCCGACGGCATCGCCACCCCGCCACTGGTCCGCCAGGCGCGTGACCGCCTGCGCGCCGCGCGCTTCATCATCGACGACGCCGTCGAGCACCGCGTCAGCCTCGACACCAGCCGCCGACCTCGCCACCGCGAGCGCCGCGAGCTGCTTGCCCGCCTGCGTTTCGTCGGCTCCGGCTTCGCCCACCAGATCTCAGGGGCCGATCTCGTCGCCGGAACCGGCATGGGACAGTTCCTCGAGGAGTGGGTCTACGCCTGGACCCCCATGGTGGAGGCCGCACTCGTGCGCGCGGCGCAGGAGGCCCCCGATCTCGATGTCCTCGTGCGAACCCGACTGGCCCAGCGGCTCGCCGGTGAGCTCAGCGCCGAGACCCTGGTGGCGTTGGTCAGTGAGCTGGCGGTCATGGGGCTCGACGCCGAGACCGGCGACGTGTGCGACCGCCTCGAGAACAGTCTCGGGCAGCTCAGCGACTTGGGGGAGCTCGTCGAGGTCCTGCACCGGTTGACGGACCTGATCGAGTCCACGTCCCGACTGCGCCTGGACCAGGCCGCTTCGCGGATCCGATCCCTTCTGCACCGGGGTGACGCCATGATCGCCCGACGTGTCTCCGACCTGGTCGGGCTGGAGGACCAGGAGGCGGCCAGGGCCGTTGAGGCCCTCATCTCGGTACGAGACCTCATCACCCGAATCACCCGGTCAGCTGCCGATGACGAGCGCACCGGTGAGGCCGCCCAGAACGCCGGCTTCGGGGCGGTACTGCGTGAGATCGAGATTCTGCGTCGAAACCGCGACGCAGCCGCGGTCCTTGTCGGCTGTGCCACCGGCATCGCGGCCTCTGTGCGGGTACTCAGCGAGGAGGAGGCGGTGCGCGCCGTCGTCACTCATCTCGCCGTGGGTGCGGATCCGGTGCGGGCCGCAGACTTCATCGTGGGCCTGGTGCGAACCGCCCCGGACGTGCTTCTGCACTCTCCCGACGCCGTCGAGGCCGTCACCGGGGCTCTGACCTGCCTTGATGATCGGGCCTTCGTCGCCGCACTGCCTGACCTGCGCCGGGCCTTCACCACACTGAGGCCCATGGAGACTCATCGCCTGGCAGGGATGGTGGCGCAGCTCGTCGGGACCGCCGCCTCCGATCTCGACACCGTCTGGAACGTGGATCCGGCCCACGCCGCGCTCGGGGCCCAGCTCGAGCGGGAGCTGGTCGCCTCCCTGGTGCGCGACGGACTGGGGGAGTGGGCAGGGTGACGAAGGACATGCCGTTGAACGCCTCCGCTTCCGGGGAGAAGCCGGACGGTGACCTGGCAGCACGTCGCTGGCGCATGGTGCTGGGCCGATACGCCGAGCCGAATCTGCCGCGCAGGCACCAGGACGCCGACCTCGATGACGCCCTGGGCTACGTCTATGACCGCGAGTACACGGGCCGTGGGCACCGGCTGGGCGCAGGAGGCGGAGACGGGACGAGAGCCACCCTGGGGCCGTCGGTGATACGGGCGGTCGACTGGCTCGATAGCGCCCGCCGGCTCTTCCCGGCCTCCACCCTGCAACGCCTCGAGAGCGACGCGCTGACCCGGTACGGGCTCGCCGAGCTGCTGGCCGACCCGGACGCCATCGAGGCCATCGACACCAGCCCCGAGCTCGGGGCCGCACTGCTGCGCATCAAGGGGACGATCTCACCCCAGCTCACTGACGGGCTGCGCGCCCTCATCTCCCGGATCGTCGCTGACATCATGGAGCGCCTGCAGTACCCGGTGACGACAGCCCTGAGCGGAGCCCGTCGGCGCAGCAACAGCCCTCACGCCTTGGCGCGCAACTTCGACTGGCGCCGCACCATCACCGCGAACCTGGGCAACGTGAACCCGGACACCGGCCGCATGATCGTCGAGGACGTGCGCTTCATGTCCCGCCAGAGGAGACGCAACCTGACCTGGGACGTCATCATCCTCGTTGACCAGTCCGCCTCCATGGCCTCCTGCCTGCTCCACAGCGCCATCATGGCCTCGATCCTCGCGGGTCTTCCCGGCCTGTCCGTACGACTGGCCATTTTCGACACCACCGTCGTCGACCTCAGCCACACGGTTCACGATCCCGTCGAGGTTCTCATGACCAGTCAGCTGGGAGGCGGAACGGACATAGCCAACGCCGTCGGCTACGCCGCGGGAACCGTGACCAGTCCCAGCCGGACGATTGTGACGGTCATCAGTGACTTCGAGGAGGGTGGATCGGTGTCCACCCTCGTCAAACGGGTGCGTGACCTGGTCGCCCAAGGCGTGACCGTGCTGGGGCTGGTCTCCCTGGACGAGGGCGGCCACGCCTGGTACGACCATGACGTGGCCGAGCGCCTGGCCGAGGTCGGTATGAGGATCGCCGCCATGACCCCGGACCGGTTCGCCGCCTGGCTGGCTGAGGTGACCGTATGAACGAGCGCACCGGCCAGTCTCAACGCTCCGCCGGCGCCTCCGACGCCCCGGCCCCGGAAGCCCACGGTGGCCTCTGGGCGGCTGCTTTCTCGGTCTACGGTGCGCTTGACGATGTCGCCCTGATCGCCCTGGGCAACCGGGGCCTGCTGCGTCGCGGGCGCGCCGAGCTGACCGCCGGCCGGGTCGCACCCGTCAACGAGCCGGCTGACCCCGGAGCAGGGGCGCAGCCAGTAGCCGAGGAGGTGACCATCGGCGTCGGCCGGCCACCGGTTCCCGTCACCTTGACCGTCTCCGGCCCGCAGGACGCGCGCTGCCCCTGCCCCGTGGCCGGCATCTGCGTGCACATCCTCGCCGCCTGCCTGTGGATGCGCCAAGCCGTCAACCGGGACGGGGCCGACGAGAGCACCGCCGCCGCCGACACGCCAACCGCCCCCGCATCCCCGGAAGCCCGCGCGACCTCCGCACCCGCCCAAGCGACTTCGAGCGATCCGGTCCTGGAGGAGGTTCTCGCCTGGGAGCCGACCGACGTCGAGAAGTCCCTGGGAGCTGAGGCCCGGCGGCGCGCGCAGGCGTTCCTGGCCGGAATGGCACCGGATCGGCTAGCCGCCAGCACCGAGGTGACCAGTGCCCCTGGACGCCTGAGCATCACCTGGCCCGACGCCCCCGAGATCGTCGTGATCGCGGGACTGGGACCACGAGGCATGATCGTCTCAGGACGCCACTCCTCGGCCGCCAACGCGGCCTGGTGCCTTCAGGCCGTCATCCGGCTCTTCGCCCGCGCAGACCGCCCCTGGCCGTGGCCGGACGAGAAGACCACCTTCGACGACCGGAAGCGAGACGTCGTCTCAACAGTCGCAACCTCCATCGAGACACTCCTCTCCGCAGGGCTCTCACACGCCGGCCCCCGCAGCGCCACCGACCTGGAGCGCCTGGCCCAGGTCACCCGCCTGGAAGAGCTGCCCCGCCTGTCCCGACTGCTGACCTCCGCCGCCGGGAGGCTCCGAGCCCTTGCCGAGCGCGACGACGCCCTCGACGAGGCCACCGCCCTCAGCGCCCTGGCCGCCGCCTGGTCCCTGACCCAGGCGCTCACAGCCGTCACCGGCCCACCCGACCCCGCTCTCATCGGGCGAGCCGACACGGAGACGGCGCGGACCGGGCTGCTGCTCCCGCTGAGCGCCACCTGGTGGACCGCCCCCTCGGGAAGCCGAGGACTGACCATGAGACTCTGGGACCTGGACAACGGCCAGCCGGAGATGGTCACCACTGGGCGAGCCACCGGGACCGACGCCGCCTTCCACTACTCGCAGGACGCCACCCTCCTGTGGGGCACATCGGTGAGGAACATCCTGTCCGGCCCCCTGCGCCTGACAGGTGCCCAGCGTCGCCCCGACGGTTCCCTGGCCCCCTCCAACCGCACCTCCGTCACCCGCCGCAGCACCGAGCCCGGCTACGACGACATCGACCTGGAAGCCGTGGCCGATCATCTCCAACGGACCGGCACCGGGCCGGGGGTCGCCCGCTTCGAGGCCCCCGTGCCCCGGCTCCGCCTGATCCTGGTTGCCCAGGACGGCCTGGGACCGATCAGCATCGACGAGGTCCACCAGCACTACCTGCTGGCGGTGACGAGCACCGACGGGTGCAGGCACCTGCTGTGCATGGAGGTCGGCGGCTGGGAGATGCAGATGGTCTCCGACGTGCTCTCCCGCGACCTTCAGGTGCAGGCCATCACGGTCGAGGGTGACCGCCCATCCGGTGTCTTCGTGCGCGAGCACGACCGGATCAGCCTTCTGGCCGCCACCTTCCCTCCATCTCGCGCAGTCCCCGGGCGCGGGCGCGGCCGGTCGCGCAGAGGCCCGGAGGAGGCCCGCACTCAAGAGGCCGAGACGAACGGGGAGGATCGCACCCCTATACGGGTACTGGTCCAGGACGTGCGCGAGGCGCTCACCGCGCTCGCTGCCTCCGGGGCGATGCGGCCCACCGGCATGGTGGCGCACGTCCTGCGCACGCGAGTCCGCCGGGCCGGTGACCTCCAGCTGGCCACCCTGGCGGCCGCGCTCGCCGAGGTGGGCGACCGGCCGAGTCCCGGCGCCGTGCTGCGAGCCTGCGCCGTCGTCGACCGGCTCGATGCCTTGACCCCCTGACCCCCTGATACTGCCGGAGCCACCGGCCGAGTGACACGCGGCCTGCACGGTCTATCCGAACTGCATTGCCCTCGCGGCATCGGGAACTGACGGTCGGAAATGGAGAAAGTGCTCGGAGCGCGATACTGCGCCTGTAGGATGCCTGACTACCGGCCGGTATATCGAGTCGAGTGAATGTGCTGTGCGGATGCTTATGGAGAGTGCTGTGAATCTGGAAGAAATCGCTGAGACTCGTGAGGGCGCCGCGTCCGATGAGCTGGCCAGGGCGCTCCTGCCCCTGCGGGCGGTCAGCGAGGACCTCCACGAGAAGGCCGTCTCCTATGTGCTCTCAGGAGATCCTGAGGACGTCGTGGAGCACGTGTGGCAGGAGTCGGAGACGGACGCGTTGTTCGGTGGCGTCGGCGAGCTGAATCGAGGGCTTCATGTGAGTGACGACCTCGCAGATCGACTGTCTGCAGTAGGTGTCGCATGGCCCTCGGATATGAGAGAGCCCCCTAAAGATCGTCGCCGTGTCCTGTATGCGCTACGTGACAGTCTGTATCGTCATGATGCGTTCAGTGCTCAGCAGTGGTGGCGGTATGGTCAGCTCCTTCGTGCGATCTGGGCAGCTGATACTCCGGGAAAAAAGGACTGGCGCCGGAAGCCTCTCACCCCTCTCTGGTTGCTTCTCTTGAATGAGGACGTCGTCAAAACCGTCTCCCCCTGGGAGGAGAAGGCGGTGAATATGGCGAAGGAGCGCCCGACGTGGGTGCCTGAACGCTTCGCCGAGGTCCTGGCTCTCGATGGAGTCAAAACGGGCAAGCTCCTCTCCCAGGTACTGACCTTGTGGCTGTCGAGACACTTGTACTCTCACGGCGAGGGCCGAGCTCCGTGCCACCTTCCGGGAATCGCGGAGTACCTGCAGTCGCAGGGGTCGCGGATTCCGGCCTCGTTCATCCGCAGTCTGGGCGACTACAACCGTCGTGATCTTGTGCTGCTCCTGGCCGATCTCGACATGGATCTTGAGCCAGTGGCCCACCTCCTGGTCCCACTGACGCTGGAGGAGGAACGCAAGACGCGTCTCCAAGCCATCGACATGCTGAGCCGGGTTCCCGACGCCCGACGCCGCAAGGTCCTCGCCGAGCTCCTGTCCGGGAAGGCGATCCGCAGCAAGGCGGGCAGCAAACGCTCCACCGATCTGCTCGAGTACCTGGCCGAGGGGCCGGATGCGGATCTCCTCGACGTCGCAGCCGAGAACAACCCCGTGCTCGCCGTTGCTGTCGAACAGCTGCGTGCCCGCGCGGCCTTCTCCCAGTGCGCGGCCCAGGAGTCCGAACAGGCTCCCGTCGTCCTGCCGGAGGTGGAGCACATCGCTCTCGATCAGCCGGCCGATACGGCCCGGCAGCAGCTCTGGCGGATCCTCAACCGGATCGTCGATGACGCCTGGGATCCTCACGGTTCGGAGTCTCGGGAGGAGGTCGCCGCGAGGTACCTGGCCACCGAACAGGACGTGGAGGACTTCATCGCAGTCGCCGAGGGTCGATCAACCGGGGTTCCGGCCATTCTCAAGAAGTACGGCTTCGGGTGGGTGGGCTCCTTCGTACCGGCCCTGTCAGTCGTCCACCGTCTGCGCCTGACCGTCAACGGCCCCTCCACCAGATGGAGAGACACACTGCTCGCGGCTGCCGATCCTCGAGCCATTGAAGCCGTGCTGAGACACTTCAACCTCCCAATTGACGCTGCGGTTCATCACGTGTTCTGGCGTACGGGGGATCCCGAGGTGCTGTGGCCGTGGGTGTGGGAGCACCTCGATGTCCTGGCTGAAGGGCTCGACAGCTCGGAGAACGTTCCTCGCGCGCTGGACATCCTTGAGGTCTTCCCGCGACTGCCTCCTCAGATCCTTCCCAAGCTCGCGCGCCTGGCCGTCACGGCCTCCCCGCGGGTGCGTCGACGGGTGCAGCGCCTGCTCAGCACCTCCCCGGCCGCACCCATCCTGGCTGAGCCCATGCTGAAAGACCCGTCAGCGGAGATTCGACGTTCAGCGGCCGAGTGGCTTGTCTCTCTGGCGCCTCAGCAGTCCGTTGATTCCCTTCGAGCAGCGTGCTCCACGGAGGACGATGTGTCGGTTCGAGCCAGCATGCTCAAGGCCATGCGAGCCTGCGGTGAGGACCTCACCGAGCTGCTGTCTGCCGACCAGCTCCAGCAGGAGGCCGTGGAGGGTCTGGAGGCCAACCCGGCTGCCGGCCCGGACTGGCTCGACTGGGACGGCCTGCCCACTGTGCACTGGCGAGACGGCGGTCCAGTGAGCCCGCAGGTGATCCGCTGGTGGGTGACCCTGGCCGTGATCATGAAGGACCCTGACGGCCGGGGCCTCATCGACCTCTACCTCTCTCTTCTTGATCCTCAGGACGCTCGTCGGCTGGCCCTCCATCTGGTCAGAGCGTGGGTGGCGCGGGACACGGCTCATCCGAGCCCGGAAGAGAGCCTCGCCCGCGCCCAGGACATCGGGCTGAAGCGGTATCAGCACTTCCAGCGGTACTGGACCTCGGCCGCCCAGAGCGACGATCCCGAGGAACGGGAGGCGGCCAGGCAGGGTCTGGCTCGACCTTTGGAGAGCTACGTCAAGGCGATCTACGACGAGCATCAGGGGACGTACCTGGGCTCGGCGATGGCCGACAAAGGCCTCATGGCCCTCGCCGTCGGAGCCGATGGCGGCGAGCTCGCCACCCTCACCCACAGCTACATGCGGAGCCACCGCAACCGTCGGCCCCAGTACGAGGTCCTTATTCGGGCTCTTCGAGCCAACGGCCAGGACCCCGCTCTCCAGGTGCTGATCGGCGTGGCGCAGCGTCACAAGATGGCGAGCCTGCAGAAGACCGCCCGCGAGCTGCTGGACGAGGTCGCCGTCGAGCGGGGCTGGAGCGCCGAGCAGCTGGAGGACCGGACCATCCCCACCGCGGGCTTCGGCTCTGACGGTCTGCTGCACCTGAGTTACGGAGCCCGTTCCTTCGCCGGCCGGCTGACCGCGGACTTCAAGATCTCACTGACCGGGCCGGATGGGAGGGCCCGGGCATCACTGCCGGCGCCCCGGGCCGACGACGATGCGGACGCCGTCAAGGCCGCTAAGAAACAGCTCACCGCCTCCCGCAAGGAGGCCAAGAACGTGCTCTCCGTCCAAAGCGGTCGGCTCTACGAGGCCATGTGCGTGGAACGGGGATGGAGCCCGGCCGAATGGCGTGACCTTCTGCTCGCCCACCCCCTCATGAGGCACCTCGTCACCCGGGTCATCTGGCAGCTCACCCCGACTGACGGCGGCGAGCCGCTCGTCTTCCGTCCCACACCGGAAGGGGACCTGCTGGCGGCCGACGACGCCGTCGTCGACCTCCCAAGCCAGGGGAGGATCACGGTGGTGCACGGGACCATCATCGGGCCCGACGCCGTGTCTGCGTGGCGCGAGCACCTGACCGACTACGAGGTCGAGCCGCTGTTCGACCAGCTCTCTGCGCTCGCGCCCGTCATCACACCGGGCCAGCAGCGGCTCACCGATCTTCGTGGGCACATGACCGATGCCTACTCCGTGCGCAATGTCGCCTCCAAGCGCGGGTACCGCCACGGGGGAATGGAGGATGGGGGATGGTTCACCGAGTATCTCCGCACGATTCCCGCAGCGGGCCTCACCGTCGCACTGACCTTCACCGGCGCTTTCGTGTCGGGTGGCAACACCCCGTGTGCGACCGACAGCCTGGAGCTGCGTCGCGGAACCGGTCGTCGTCTGGTGGCGCTGGACGAGGTGCCCACGCCGCTGCTGGCCGAGTGCTATGCGGACTACGCGGCCCTGGCGGCTCTGGGAGCCTACGACCCGCACTGGGAGGACAGGACAAGACCGTACTAGAGGCTCTAGAGGCGGTGGCGAGAGCCCGCAGGTGGCCACGCTCGTAGGCGGTGGGGTCGCGGACGGGGGACCTTTGGAGAAGAGAATTCGGGAGCAGAGGAGTTAAGGAGACGGAGACGTAACCGCAGCCTAGAAGGACAAAGTCCAGACGAGAGGCGGAATAGGTGACAGACCAACTGGTGGATAGTCCTCCTGCTGCGTGGACGCCTGTCCGGAGGAATGTGCCGTCATTTCCGCATCCAGCGCCCCCTGAGACCGGCACAATGCAGGCATGCAGGTCACGACCAGATCACAGAACTCGCCCGACGACACGAGTCAGGAAGCCGTGAAGCAGGAGGAAGGGGGAAGCGGGGCGGAGCCGGGTGAGACTCCGCCGGTCGCGGTTCCACCGGTGATCCCCCTGCCTGAGGATCGCGCTGCGGTGCTCGACGAGCTGTGCCGCTCGCTGGACGGATCTGATGAGCGCGTCAGCAGAAGCATCACCCGTATCCGCCTGGAGGAAGGCCTTCCGTGGGACACCGACCCACGCGTCGTCGCCGACGCGCTGGTCCGAGCCGGGCACCTGCCCGAAGTAGTGCGCACGATCACCTGGGACTGGGCCCTGTGGACCTGTGGGTCCGAGGACAGCTGGCCGTGGATGGCCCAGGATCTGGCAAGGGCCCGCGACCTGTTGAAGGATTCCACGTCGGCGACGCGCGTGCTGTGCGCGCTCGAGCACTTCCCGGCCGTTCCCCAGAGTATGGTGCCGGCGCTGGCGCAGGTTGCCGTGGGACGCTCAGAGGTCAACCGGGAGCTGGCCCAGAAGCTTCTCGCAGGCTTCCCCGAGGTCGGGGACCTGGCACTTGAAGCAGTGATGAGTCCGGTCGCGCACGTGCGCCGGGTGGGGGCGGCCTGGTTGGCCGGCCTGACGATCCCCGACGGCATTGCCCGGCTGCGTGCCGCCCGTGCCCAGGAGGAGGACCGTCTGGCTCGGGCCAACCTGCTGCGCACCTTGCAGGTATACGGCGATGACGTCACCGACCTCGTCACCGCAGAGGCCCTGACGCCTCCCCGGCGGCGGCTGAAGCGCCCTCCGGCGGCCCTGGACTGGTTCCCCTTCGAGGCCCTGCCCGAGGTGAGGCTCGACGACGGGACACCGCTGGACCCCGACATCGCGCGGAACTGGGTGCTCGAGGCCTACAGGCTCAAGACCCCCGACGGGGCCGGCACCATCGAGCTCTACCTGAGCCTGCTCGATGCGGAGGACGCCCGTGAGCTCAGTGCCTTCGTCGTCGAGTGCTGGGTCGCCCACAACCGCGAGGCCGCCAAGGGGGAGAGCCTGAGGAACAAGGGGCTGCTGGCCTTCGCCGTCGGAATGGAGGGTGAGCGTCTTGCCGCCGCCGCCAGGAGTGCCCTGAGCCGCCACGCCACATGGCGCGCCGAGTCCGAGACCGTCTTGACCGCCGTCGCCGCGAACCCGTCCGCCGAGGCCCTGCAGGTCATCGTCTCGGCTGAGGCCCAGCACCGCCTGCCGCAGGTGCGCGGCTTCGCCAGCCTGCTCACGCGGGCTGTGGCCGCCGAGCGAGGTTGGAGTGAGGCTGAGCTCGGCGATCGCAGTATCCCCACGGCCGGTTTCGGGTCTGATGGGCTGCTGCACCTGTCCTATGGCGAGCGCGAGTTCCTGGGCCGACTGACCCCGGAGCTAACCATCGCCCTGACGGACTCCGACGGACGCGCGCGCAAGAGCCTGCCCGCCGCCCGCAAGAGCGAGGACGGCGAGCTCGTGGCGCAGACCAAGTGCCGCCTGACCTTTGCGCGCAAGGAGGTCGCCGCTGTGCTCAAGGTCCAGCGGCGGCGTCTGTATGAGGCCATGTGCATAGGGCGGTCCTGGCCGGCTCCCTTGTGGCGGGAGCTGTTCGCCGACCACCCCCTGGCCCGGCACCTGGCGGCTCGTTTGGTCTGGATGGCTCGTGGCCAGGACGAGGGTGTGGGAACCCGTGAGCCGGAAGCCGGCGGCCATGAGCCCCGGACCTGGACCTTCCGCCCCACTGAGGACGGCCAGCTTCTGGGAGCCGACGACGCCGCACTGGAGCTGTCCCCGGATGCCGTGGTCACACTGGCTCACGGGACGCTGCTGTCTGAGGCGGAAATGGCCGGCTGGCAGGAGCACCTGGCCGACTACGAGATCACCCCGCTCTTCGACCAGTTCTCGGCTCGGGCTCCGCAGGTGGGCCAAGGACAGCGGGGCATTAACGACGGCGCCGGTCGGCGGGTCGTCGCCCGCGACCTGCGCAAACGGGCCAAGGCCCGCGGCTATGAGCCCGACTCCAACATCCACTGGTACACCACGTTCCTCAAAGACTTCCCGGTAGCCGGCCTGTGCAGCGTCATTGACTTCAGTGGGGCGGACGTGTGGAGCGAGGACCAGGTGGTGACCACCGGTCCCCTGAGCCTGGTCTCGGGACGTTGGGCCATGCCCTTGGAGGATGCGCCGCCTGTCCTCCTCGCTGAGTGCTACGCCGACTACCACGCCGTTGTCGGCCCGCCGGACTGAAGACCAGGAGGGAGAGGGCCGGGTGGTCCTGCCCGATGAGGAGCTGCGGCCTGGAGCCCACGTGTGGGGCTCCAGGCCGTTCGGCTTGACGACACCTCCCGCCTGTGTCACTGTATTAGTGCAGTAATACAGACGGTCTGACGAAGTCGCCTGTGCTGCGCTCATGAGCACCACCCGTCCCCGAACATCAGGAGAGCCATGGATCTCGATGACTCCCGTCCGATCTGGGTCCAGCTGGCCAACGACTTCCGCCACCAGATCGTCTCCGGCCAGTGGCCCCCGGGCTCCAAAGTCCCCAGCGTGCGCGAGCTCGCCGCGAGCTCCGGCGTCAACCCCAACACCGTCCAGCGGGCACTGGGCGCACTGGACAGCGAGGGACTGACCGCGGCCGAACGCACCGCCGGACGCTTCGTCACCACAAGGGCGAGCGCCATCGACTCCGTGCGCCGAAGCCTGGCCTCCGGGGCCACGGACTCCTACATCGACACCCTCACCGCCATCGGCATGGACCTGGACCAGACCGCGGCGCTCCTGACCGAGCGCTGGTGGGCTCCTGACCGCCAGGGCCGCCAGACCACAGGAGATGCGTCATGAGCGCACACACCCCCAACAGACCCACAACCATTCCCGCCCTCGACGGCGCCGACCCGCTGGTCGTCGTCGAGAACCTCACCAAGACCTACCGGGACCAGCATGCGCTGGACGGGCTGAGCCTCGAGCTGCCGCCCGGACGGATCATCGGCCTCATGGGCTCCAACGGCTCGGGCAAGACCACCCTGCTCAAGATCCTCGCCGGGGTCCTGGCCGACTACGACGGCAGAGTCCGGATCGCCGGGCACGATCCGGGACCCGAGTCCAAGGCACTCGTCTCCTTCCTGCCCGACGCGAGCTTCCTGGCCCCCGGGCTGACCGTCCCGGCGGCCATCTCCCAGCACCGGCGTCTGTTCGCCGACTTCGACGCCGACAAGGCCGCCGAGCTGGTGCGCTTCTTCAGCCTGCCCGCCGACCGCACCCTGAAGGAGATGAGCAAGGGCATGGGGGAGAAGCTGCGCGTCAGCCTGGCCATGTCGCGCCGGGCCCGCGTCTACCTCCTTGACGAACCGATCTCCGGTGTCGACCCAGCCGCCCGCGACGTCATCCTCAGCGGCGTCCTGCGCGACTTCGATCCCGAGGCGCTCATGCTCATCTCCACCCACCTCATTGCCGACGTCGAGCCCATCGTCGACTCCGTCGTCTTCCTCAAGGACGGCCACCTGCTGCTGGCGGGCGACGCCGACGACCTGCGCCAGGACTGCGGTATGAGCCTGGACGCCCTGTTCAGGAAGGAGTACCGCTGATGTTCACCGTGCTACTCATGGAGGAGGCTCGCACCCAGGCTCGGCGCAATGCCGGAGTCGTGGTGATCATCGGTGCGGTCGCGGTCGGCGCCATACTCATGAGCCTGCTCAGGCTTCCCGTGCTCTCCTCAATACTGCTGGTGTGCTCCTTCGTAGCGCTCGTGGCCATGCCCGCCGTCGTGAGTGTCCAGGTCGGTATCGAGTACTGGGCCTCCATGTACGGTGCTCGCGGCTACCTCACCATGAGCCTGCCGGTGAGGGGACGCGTCATATTCGCCGCCAAGACGCTGTACGCCGTCATTGCGGTGCTGGCGTCGGCCGTGGTGGCGACGCTCCTGATGATCGGCTGGTTCGCTGCCTACGCGCACCTGCTCGGTATGACGCTGGGAGATTTTTTCGAACCGGTGCGTCAGATGATCAGCATGGTGGGGACCGGCATGCTCTTCTTCTACGGGCTGACCATGGTGGAGGGTGTCGTCACGACGATCATCGAGGTCGCCGCGGTGATGAGCATCGGGGCGCAGGGGCGCTGGAACCGGTTCGGTTTCGGGGCGCCCGCGGTCGGCCTGGTCATCCTGTACATGGTCAACCAGCTCATGGCCCTGGTCTTCACGATGCTGCTGCCGCTGTCGCTCGATGTGACCAGCGGGCGGATCGTCACGCGCATGATGCTCCCGCAGTTCATTGAGGCCGTCCGCGCGGACCAGGAGCCGCAACTGGTGGGAATCGGCACCGTCGTCATGGCGCCCATCCTGGCTGCGATCCTGGTCTGGTGGGCGGTGCGAGCCATTGAACGGCACACCTGCCTGCGCTGAACGTCCCTGACCGAGGCCGGCGCCAGGACGCCCGGGGCGCGGCGAGCCTGCCGTGGCCCGGGCGTCCTGGCGCGTCGACGGCGCCGAGGCCGGAAGGGGGCGTCAGATGGCGGCGTGGCTGGAGGACTGTGTGGAGGCGACGGTCGCCTGGGCCAGGACCTGGTCGCCGTCGTCGCCGCCGTAGACGACCAGGCTCTGACCTGCGGCCACGCCACGCAGGGGCGTGTCCAGCTCGGCGTGCAGGAGCCCGCGCGCCGCATCGACGCGGACCTTCGCCGGGACCGGGCGGCCGTGGGCGCGCACCTGAACGCCGGCCTCCGGCCAGCCGACGGCGGGGGAGCCGTCAGGATCGGTGCCGCCGGCTGCCGGGCAGGTGGCGAGCGGTTCGGGATCGGCGAGCAGAACGAGCCCGTCGCCGTCGACCGCGGTGCGGCTGAGCAGCTCCTCAGGTCCGACGACGACCTCGTTGGTGGCCGGGCGCGTCTCGATGACGTAGCGGGGGCGGCCGTCGTCGGCCGGGCGGGACAGTCCCAGGCCCTTGCGCTGGCCGACGGTGAAGCCGAAGTAGCCCTGATGGGTACCCAGGACCTCTCCGTCGGGGGAGACCATGGCGCCCTGGCTGGCGCCGAGCGAGCGGGTCAGGAAACCACGCGTATCGCCGTCGGCCACGAAGCAGATGTCGTAGGAGTCCGGCTTGGAGGCCACCGGCAGGCCGCGGGCCTCGGCCTCGGCGCGCACCTGCGCCTTGGAAGGGGCGTCGCCCAGCGGGAAGAGAGCCCGGGCCAGGCCCTCGCGGCCCGAGACGGCCAGAACATAGGACTGGTCCTTGGCAGCGTCGACGGCGCGGCGCAGCGTGAGGCCCTCGGTGTCGCCGGGGCGGCCGGAGGAGGCGCCACCGCTCAGGCGCGCGTAGTGGCCGGTGGCGACGGCGTCGAACCCCAGGGCCAGGGCCCGCTCGAGGAGGGCGTCGAACTTGACGCGCTCGTTGCAGCGCACACAGGGGTTGGGGGTGCGCCCGGCGCGGTACTCGTCGAGGAAGTCGGCCACGACGCGCTCCTCGAACTCCTCCGACAGATCCCACACGTAGAAGGGGATCCCCAGAATCTGGGCGGCCCAGCGGGCGTCGGCGGAGTCCTCGATGGAGCAGCAGCCGCGCGAGCCCGTACGGGTCTGGGCCCGGTTGCGGGTCAGGGCCATGTGGACGCCCACAACCTCATGGCCGGCGTCAACGGCGCGCGCCGCGGCCACGGCGGAGTCGACTCCGCCCGACAGGGCGGCCAGGACGCGCACGGGGGTCTCCTTCGGGCAGGCGGTTAGATGTTGCTACGGCCGTGGCAGGCTACCGCAGGTCGGTGGCGGCCAGGCAACCGGGAGAGCCCAGGGGGCCTGGTGGTGACCGGCATAGGATGACGGTGAGGAAGGAGCCCGATGACTGACGAGTACGCCATTGACGCCCCCAGCTTCGCCCGGACCCTGCGCGATCAGCGCCACACGCGGATGAAGGGCGGCCTGTACCACCTCAACCAGGTGCTCATGGCGTACAACTCCAACCGTATCGAGGGAAGTCGGCTCAATGAGGAGCAGACCCGGTTCATTTATGAGACCCGCACCATCACGGGAGAGAACGTTGCCGTTGACGACGTCGTGGAGGCGGTTAACTCCTTCGAGCTGTTCGATGAGATGATCGACCGCCTCGGTGAGCCGATCACCGCTGAGACGATGAAGGACTACCACCGAATTCTCAAGCAGGGGACCGCAGATGCGCGGCGGCCTTCGTTCGCCGTCGGGGACTACAAGCGCGTTCCCAATGTGGTGGGTGGGCGCGAGACCGTGGCGCCCGAGCACGTCGCCCTCGCCATTGACGATCTCATCGCGCGCACCCCGGCGAGAATGACCTTTGACGACATCGCCGACTTCCACTACCGCTTCGAGAGCATCCACCCGTTCCAGGACGGCAATGGTCGGGTGGGGCGGATCCTCATGTTCCAGCAGTGCCTGGGCAACGGCATCATGCCGTTCATCGTGCTTGACTCGGTCAAGGCCTTCTACTATCGCGGCCTGAGCGAGTACGAGCAGCGGCCGGGGTTTCTCCGGGAGACCTTCAGGTCTCTCCAGGACGACTACTACGCGCGCTTCGCCAGGTTCGTTGAGATGACGCCAGGGGAGTGAGGGGTTGCGCTGGATCGAGAACTGCGTTCTCCGTCCAGGACGTACTCTTCCCGCAAACGGCTGCTGGCGGGTACCAGTCGTCTGCGGGATAACGCAGTCCTCGATCAACAAGTACGTCCTCGATGGCCGAGGACTCGGGCTCCAGAGCGGATGGCCGGCCGCATGGCGCTGTTGCGTTGCTGTTGAGGGGCGCTCACCGGGAGGCGAACTCGTATCCGGCGCGAATAAGCTCCCTGAGCCAGTCGCTCTGCGCGGTCTTCATTGTCTCGACGACGTGATGGTTCCACCTGTTCGCACTGACCTGGTCGACGCGGTGGAAGTGCGGATCCTCCACGGGACGGTCGAGTTCACGCATTCGGAGAGCTACGCTATCCCGTCCGTCGTCGTCGGCGCGGAGCTGACCGGATCGAGTCGTTTCGACTGCGGGCGCTGCAGCGGAATCCACCGCCACCAGGTGATGCAGCGCCACACCCACTCCAGGGGGCCGTAGGCGAACCGGGAGAGCCAAAGACGGCAGAACACCCATTGGAGGGGCAGAACCGCGGCAGCGACGATGAGACCGGGAATCACGTCCTGGGTGGAGCGCGAATCGAGCAGCACTCCCGCCGGCACCATGACGAAGGAAGCGGTGACGTAGCAGGTCAGCGCCATGCGGCCCAGGGGCTCGAATACCGCGCTCAGGGCCCGCCGCACCGGGGTGCGCCAGAGTAGCGCCAGAAGGCAGACATAGAGACAGGCCATGAGTCCTCCGGCGACTCCGCCCGCTGTGAAGAACCTGGGATCACCGCCCTCGGCGGCCTGCCAGGGGATCGCGGCCGCACTGGCAGCTGCGAATACGAGCGTCGCCGCCCCGATCCGACGGTCGGCGTGCTCGAGGCGTGCCGGAAGGCCGTAGGCCTGGGCCGCCGATCCCAGAAGGAACAGTCCGGGTAGCGATAGTTCCCCTCCTCCCGTGAATGCGTAGGCGCCGACCGTCGCCAGCAGACCGAGTACCAGACGCACGGAGCGCGGGACCTTGAGGACGAATGGCAGGAGAATGGCTCCCACAACCGCGTAGTCGCGCAGGATCTCACCGGGATAGAGGATCGAGTGGAGTAGCCCAATCACCAGGAGCGCGGCCAGGCGGCGCAGCAGGATCTTCCAGGCAGGGGCGCCCCGGCGGATCGCGGAATCGATGACGAACCCCATGCTCATTCCGAACATGAAGGAGAAGATCGGTACGAAGCGGGTCGCCACCAGGAAGTTCAGGACGTTCTCCGCCAACGGGATGGTTTGGAAGGGCCGGACCGGGACGTCATGTCCCAGGCACATGAGATCGGCGGCGTTGACGAGGAGAATGCCTGCGATGGCGAAGCCGCGCAAGGAGTCGAGGAAATGGAACCGGTTGCTGGTACTCATGGAGCCGACCGTAGAGCCCGACGACGGTCATTGTGACCGATGGGGGCCAGTTTCCACCCGGGGTTGCAAGGTGTCGGGGCGATTTCCAACTCGGGGACGCGCAACCGGTGCCGGGTTACCCACCCACGCGTACGAGTCCGCTCTCGTAGGCCAGCACAATGAGCTGGGCCCGGTCACGCAGCTCCAGCTTGTGCAGGATCCGGTTGAGGTGGGACTTGATCGTCGACTCGGCCAGGACGAGGTGCTGGGCGATCTCGGCGTTGCTCATGGCGCGTCCGACCAGCGTGACGATCTCCTTCTCCCGGTCGGATAGAGCATCGATGGACTCTGTATGTACGGCGCCGGGCTCCGAGAGGCCGGCTGGGCCGGCGGGGGCGAACCACCGCTTCAGCAGCCGGCGCGTGGCCGACGGCGCCACCACCGAGTCTCCTCGGGCTACGGCGCGGATACCGGCCAGGAGCTCGGGCGCCGTCGAGTCCTTGAGCAGGAAGCCCGAGGCCCCGGCCCGCATCGCCGCCACGAGGTAGTCGTCCAGGTCGAAGGTGGTCAGAATGAGCACCTTGAGGTCAGGGTGGCTGCCCAGAACCGCGTGGGTGGCGGAGATGCCATCCAAGGTGGGCATCCTGATATCCATGAGGACGATGTCGGGCTGAGTGGTCTTGACCATGGGAAGGACACCGACGCCGTCGGAGGCCTGACCGACCACGCACATGTCCTTCTGCGCATCGAGGATCATGCGGAAGCCGGAACGGACCAGGTCCTGATCGTCCACCAGCGCAATGCGCAGAGTTCGGGTCATATCGGTTCTTCTCCCGGGTTCACGACTGTCGACTGAGGGGCCTCGGAGGGAATGCGGGCGCGCACGATGAATCCTCCCCCGGGGCCCGGGCCCGCCTCCAGGGAGCCACCGACCGCCGCCAGGCGTTGGCGCAGGTTCACCAGCCCCTGGCCCCCGCCGGTGTCCGTGGGCGTCTGCTCGGACGACGGGAGGCGGCTGCCGGCCCTCGGGGCAAGCGCCCCGGTGCCGGGAGCGCTGGGCTGATCGGCGACGGTCAGAACGACCTCCTTGTGAGCCTCGTCGTCACGGTACTCCAGCCTCACCTCGACCGCGGCCGCCTCGGCGTGCTTGAGCACGTTGGTCAAAGACTCCTGCGTCGTTCGGTACAGGGCGAGCTCCGCCTGCGCGCTGAGCGGACTGCGGCCTCCCGTCTGCTCGCCCTCACTGATCAGCCGGTCGTCCACTGACAGGGTGACTGGCAGCCCGGTCGCACGGACGTCGTCGACGATCCTGGGCAGATCGGCGATCCTCGGGACCGGACGCAGCGGCGTCTCGGTGACAGGGGAGGCGGGCCGGGCATCGTCGGGCTCAGCGGGTTCTGCGGCGCCCCGGTGCTCTTCCGATTGCGGGGGAGAGGCCAGAGTGCGGGTCAGACTGCGGGTGTCGGCCAGGGCCGAGTGCGCGGTCGCCCGGATCTGCCCGAGCGCCTGAGCCGCCTGCTCCAGTCGCTCGTCGGCGGGGAGGTCGATGTCCTCGGAGCCGGCCGCCAGGTAGTGGCCCGCCTCGGCCTGCACGGCGATCAGCGCCAGGGCGTGTCCGACGACGTCGTGAACCTCCCTGGCGATCTCGTTGCGCAGCGCTGCGTCGTGCGCAGCCCGGCGCTGCTCCTCCGCCGTCAGGCGACTGGCCCGAAGCTGGCGGCGCTGCGTCACGAATCTTCCCAGGCCCCAGGCGATGGCGGCGCTGCACAGCGGTGCGAAGGCGGCCTGCGCCATGTCCCGGGCCCAGAGGGAGAGCGGGACGATTCCCAGCTCATCCCGGTTCCAGTCCCACGCCCCCAGCGTCGAGCCGACGACAACGGCTATGGCCCACACCGGCGTGAGCTCCCGTTCACCCCACCGGCCTACCGCGTACAGGGACACGACGATCGTCAGATCCGCGGGCAGCGGAGCGTCGGTGACGCCGAGCTGGAGTGCGCACAGCACAAGATGGACGCCGAGGACGGCGTCGGGCTTCTCTCGGCGCCACCACAGCACGATGACTGCCAGCGCGGCGCCAGCCGTAATGCCCCAGGAGCCGTCGGAGACCTGCCATGTGCCCACGATCGCGAAGAGCGTGAGAACGCTGGCGCCCACGGCTTGCACGCAGCGGGTCACGATGCGTCTGTCCTGCTTGGGCATGCCCTCACTATGGCAGAGAGCCTCGGGCTATAACAGCGTTTTGCCGCCGGAGTCAACCCGCAATATCGTCGCGTCATATGTGTCGTAGGGCAGGTGTAGAGATGTAGGTGTAGGTCAGACGGACCTACCTCAACGAGGAGACCCTACATGTCAACGATCACCCTTCAGCACCTGCTTGACGCCTGCAGCCCGGGCGGAGCCAGCGTCCTGACCTCGGTCACCCCCTTGGAGCCCGCGGCCGGTCCTCATGCCTCGGTCGCTCCGGCCAAGTATCGTGAAGGAAAAGGGAAAACCGCCAAACCGGTATTCGCCTACGAGCGACGCTTCTGGAACGGGGAGGCTGTCACGGCCGTCGTCATCGATGCCAAGCCGTCCCAGATCAACAGGGTAGAGGTGACCATATCGGCGGCCATCGCGGATGGGGACCCCGTGCTGGCCCGCACTCCACGCATTGAGCTCCACTTCGAGAGGGATGGCAAGAAGATCGTCTACAGCGACCTCGACCTGCCACACCGGGCCTTCGACGGGCAGATCCGAGCCGGCACCATTAACGGAGAACCGGCAACCGAGGTGCAAGAGTACCGAGATCTGCGGGACGCCACTGTGAACCATGCGCGCCCGCTGTTGGAGTGCAGCCCCATAACGCTCCTCTTTGGTGGATGGGACGCCACGCGTAAGAAAAATGCAGGTCGTTATCGCAGTCTCCTCGTCGGAGAGATTATTGGGATTCTTGCCGACCAGGACGGGGATCCGGAGGTCAACCAGTCCAAGCGTGGGGGAACCCGGATCGATCCCCTGGGTGCAAGGATCCAGCTGGACCGGGCGGGTCGCAAAGCAATTGCAGATGCACAGAAGAAAGAATTGTCCAAAAAGACGTATGATAATTCTGTTGGTAGCGATGAGAAGAAAGGGTTGGCTCGACTTGGCATTGGGGCTATCCCGCCGTCATTGGAACAGCTCGGTGGCGTTACCTGCCAGGCGATCATCCGTTCCCACGTGCTGAGCTTTGCTGCGCTTCGTGCCCTGCGCTTCGACTCTCCGACGCCGGAAGGCGACGTCGCCTGTCGAGCGCTGCTGGCCGCACTCGCTCTCAACGGCCTGGCACGTTCCGACGCCGAGCTCCTCCTACGGGCAAACTGCGACCTGGTGGAGACCGGCCCCGCCGTCGTCACCCTGGACAAGCGTTACGGGCAGAAGGAGAGCTTTGAGCCACTGAGCATCGACCAGGCCCAGGGCCTGCTGAGCGCCGCCATCGACCATGCGACTCAGGCGGCGAACCTGACCTGGGATGGTTCGGTCCTCGTCGTTGAGGGCAACCCGGCGATTCTGGCGGCTGTGACTGACGATGCGCAGGACGACTGATGGCTCCCGTCAGCATTACTGCGCACTTTCCCCTCGGCGTCTACCATGGGCATGCGGCGGACGGCAGGTCTGAGCCTTTTCCCTCGCCGGCTCGGTTGTTGTCGGCCTTGGTGAACGCTGCCCATATCGGAGCCACGGCTCCAGGCGATGGCACGGCAAAACCCCAGTACGCAGCGGCGCTTACGTGGCTGGAAGAGCATCCGCCGAACGGGATCTGTCTGCCTACCACGATGAACGTCAGAATAAAGACAAGCCGCATTTTTATGCACCGCAGAAATGGGTCTATCGAGAACAACAAGTACAAGACTGAGGCGAGGACCGTATCGGATGGTTATGCAATCGACGGAGTGATCGGCTGGGTATGGGATGACATGCCAGACGATGTCCGTGACGCTGTGACTCAACTATGCGAGGACGTGCCGTGCCTTGGGGAGATGGACAGTCCCGTGGTCATGAGTGCCGAGAAGGTGGAGACGAACTGGCGGCTCGATCCTGCCGCAACCGCCTTCACTCCTGGGGGTCTGCGCGTGCAGGTTCCCGCACCGGGGCGAACTCGCGTGCTCCGCGAGTTGCATTCTCAGTCTCACCCTCATGAAGACTCAAGCGACTCTGACAGGGAGTTCCTAACCTCTGGAGGATTCTTGCGGGACGTCAGGTATGTGCCGGTGGAACCGGTGAGGCATAACGGTGGCGATCATTCACCCTGGCGTGACGTCCTGATCTTCTTGGCCGACGACGGTGCCGGGCAGGAAATTGCTCCAGAACGCCGCGTGAGTTGGTGTGTTGCCTTTCATAAGGCACTCATAAAGCACATTGGTAATGGGGCTCCTCCAATTGTTACAGGCTGCTACCGGCAAAATATGACAAAACCCGCCAACCGCCTGGCTATACAGTACGTTCCCGCATCTGTGCTCTCTCAGTCAGTGGCTGAGACGGAGCTCGACGTTCCAGGTGCCTTCCTCATCATGCTGCCCTCCGACGTCAGCGACGACGACGAGGCAGTCATTTTCAGAGCCCTGGCGGGGATGACTCAGTTGAACCACCGCCGAGATGAGGCGCCGGCGAGGTTGCGTCCGGTGGGAGAGGTTTTTGACGCACAGTGCTTTTGGCTCCCACCTGCTCAGGGAACGCAGCGTCTGTGGTCCCCGACGCCAGTGGCTGTGCCGGAGGTGGCCCGCCAGCGAGGGGACTGGACCTTCGAGGACGCGATCCTCCTTTCTTTAGGATTCGTCTGGCGCGATCGCCTCGATGCCGTGCCCAAAGGCACCCAGGGCTACCGCTCATTGGTTGCCCAGGTACGTGAACGTGGAGCAGGAGTGATGTGGCACCATCGCATCACGAGGAACCCGAGCTTCTACGCCCACAAAATGCCGCAGGGCGTCACCACTCAGCCCTACACGGCGCTCGTCAGTGCGGGAGACCTCCTGGCGGACACCGAGCTGGCGGCCGTCGGGCAGAGCCGCCACCTGGGCGGAGGTCTGTTGGTACCGGCTGATCTTCCTATCGAACTGGCGCAGAACGTGTTGGGGAGGAGACCATGATCGCCATCGAGGACTTCGGAGACTTCTTCGAAGCGGTTCACGGTGCCGGGAGACGGCCCTTCGCCTGGCAGGAGGATCTGCTGAGGCACCTGGTGAATACTGGGACCTGGCCGGAGCAGATCGTTGCGCCGACAGGTGCCGGTAAGTCATCAGTTGTGGAGATACACGTCTTCGCTGTGGCTCTGTTCTCGGTTGGCGCCGCGAAGCGTGTCCCCAGAAGACTGGCCGTGGTGGTCAACCGCAGGGCGCTCACCGACTCTCACGCCGCGCGCGCGGCAAGGATACGGTGCCTCCTGCAGGACGCGCCCGCGGATGACTCGATCCTCAGTCGCGTACGCGACGCTCTGGTGGGGGTGCGTGTGTGCGAGGCCGAGGACCGCGCACCGCTGGTCACCGCCACGATGCGTGGCGCGGCGGCCACGGATCGAGCCTGGCTCAACGCCCCGGAGGCGTGCGCCGTGCTGTGCATGACACCGGCGATGTGGGCGTCGAGCCTGCTGTTCCGCTCCTACGGAGCCTCCCGGCTCGCGCGCCCCAGGCTGGCGGGGATGCTGGCCCTCGACGCTGCTGTGGTGGTCGATGAGGCCCACCTGAGCCGCCAGATCCTCGTGACTGCCCGGAGGGTGGGGCAGCTGTGCGCTTCGAGCGCGCAGCGGCTCGGAGTCCCGGCACTCCAGACTGTGGAGATGACGGCCACGCCCTCGGGTGACGCGACGGACATCGTCGGCGTCACTCCGGAGTCGCTGGCTCAGGACGTTCGGTTGGCCGCTCGGGTACGGGCACCCAAGTCGGCTCGGTACGTGGAGACGACTACGTGGCCTACCAACGGGAAGATGACGAAGGCCTATCGCGATGAGCTTGTCTCGCAGGTGCTCGCCACTGTTGAGGATGCGCGCGAGCTCCTCCCCGAGGGCCCTCGGACGGTGGGGTGTGTCCTCAACCGCGTGGACAGTGCGGTTCAGGTGACGAAGGCCCTCGACGAGCAGGGGCTGAACTGCCGGCTGTGGGTGGGGCGCATGCGCCCCTGGGACCTGGAACGCATGAGGCAAGACGAGCCTGGACTCTTCGACGTCTCAGGACAACCGGGCATCGACGTTCTCGTGGCGACTCAGACCATCGAGGTCGGGGTTGACCTGGACCTGACCCATATGGTGACTGAGCTCGCCTCCGCTAGTGCCCTGGCTCAGCGCGCCGGCCGGGTCAACCGGCTGGGGCGGCGTGACCGCGCGTGGTTCACCGTCGTCGGCCCTCCGAGGGAAGCACCGTTGAGCAAGGACGTACTGCCGTACCGGAAGGATGACCTACTCGCTGCTCGCACATGGATTCTGGATCGCGCCGATGACGGCGACCTGTCTCCTCTGACGGTCAGCGAGAAGCCGAAGGCACCGCCCGCGGAGTCTTCGCGCCGCCTGCTGTACCAGCGGCCTGAGCCCTGGGATGCGGCCCTGTGGTCGAAGACGTCGATGAGGCTCGTCGTCGAACCGGAGCTCGACCTGTGGATCCGCGACGACCTCGACCCGGAGATCGGAACTGTGGGGCTTGTCCTGAGGGACCTGAAGGACTTGCCCGATGCGACGGAGTGCGAGACTCTGCTGACTGAGGTGCCTCCGCAGGACTGTGAGGTCTACCCCATGACTCTGGCCACCGCACGGAAGGTGGTGCAGCGCCTGATAGAGGATACGGATCATCCTTTGGGACGGTCGGTGTTGTGGCGAGACGGGGAGATCCTGCCCCAGTGGCAGACGATGGTCCTCGAGGATGAAGGCGGAGACAAGAACGCGTCTCGTGTGCTTCGCCCCGGCGACATCATCATCCTGGATGCCTCCGTGCCGCTTCTGGCCTCCGGCGTCGTCACAGAGGATGGTGAGGATTTGGGGGAGTCGGTGCCCTACGGGGAACTCGACGGTGTTGTCGATGTCGTGACCGATTCCGATGAGCTGCGCCGACTGGCGGATCTGGAACCGGATGAGCTGAGTGACATGTTTCCGGGGGAGACAGTGGTGTGGCCTCCGGGGTGGGATGAGGAGGACGAACCCGCATGGATGGTGAGACGCAGCAGCGTGACACCGGACGATGATTCCGACGACCGTTCCACCTGGTCCGTGAGCCACCGGGTGCTTCTTGCGGACCACAACGCGGCGGTTGCCGCCCGTGCGGAGGCGCTGGCCGACGGCATCGGTATTGAGCCGATGCCTGCAACGGCCTTGACTGAGGCCGGGGCCTGGCACGACGTCGGAAAGAACGATACCCGTTTCCAGAGGCTCCTGTGGCGGGGCGATCCCGATGGCAGGGAGGCGCTTGCCAAGAGCGGGGGCCGCAGTATATCACTGGCGGCCGTGCGACGCGCATGGGCCGATGCCGGGCTCCCTGCGGGGTGGCGCCACGAGCTGGTCTCCGCAGCCGCTTACTGGGAGCAGACTGAGCCCGACGGCGTCGAGCGGGAGCTCCGGGATCTGGTCACGAGGCTGATTGGTACCAGTCATGGTCGTGGCAGGCCCCTGTTCGACCACGACCCGGCCACTGCGGGCCCAGACCATGCGGATGCCTTGGAGGAGCTAGTGGGTGAAGGTGAATGGGACTCATTGATCGCCCGCACCGATAGGCAGTGGGGTCATTGGGGGACCTCCTATCTTGAGGCATTGCTGCGTGCCGCGGACTGCACGATCTCCATGGAAGGGAAGTGACGGGAATGATTCTTGGCGGAGAGATGACCAGCGCGCTGACAACCTTCGCGGGGCTCGGACTGGCGCTCATCCTGGAAGGCGACGGGGCCGAGCGCGTCCGGCTCGGCTGGACTGACACCGCCGAGCCCCGAATGGTTGTCACAGCCGACGGCTACGACGACGAGGCTGTTGCGACTGCCGTATATCAGCATGCTCTTTCTCTTGCTGACTCAGAAAGTTGGCCGCAGATTAATCTAGATCGTAAGCCATGGGTGAACAACAAGGGAAAAAAGACGAGTGCCGCTATGAGTCCGTGTATTGCTCCTCCGAATCTGGAAGAGGAATGGGAGTATCTTGACGACTTGCGTAATAAGATTATCGATCGTTGCTTGTTCGGGAATGAAAGTGGGGTAAATCTCGAACTGATTGGAGCTCTTGGTAGGTCAGCGTACTGGTGTGGTAAGAAGGGAAACTCAAGCCCCGATCTGGGGGCGAGCCGTTATGATATGGAGGTTCGCAGGAGTGGTAGGAATCTCGTTCATGAGAAGATTGCGCCTCTGGCGTGCTTTATAGCTGAGCGTAGTGTGGAGGAGGTTTCTGCGGGGCTTCGTGGGGTGCGT